>LBZW01000010.1 GCA_000993955.1 Candidatus Nomurabacteria bacterium GW2011_GWA2_40_9 | reverse complement strand
ATTTTCACTCACTGGATCTTTTGCAAAAGATAAACTCGGTGCAAGGAATGTGCAGATTATTAAGAAAGAAAGAATTATATATTTTGTAATTTTTAGCATATTTGAATTTTACTAGAACCTAGTCCCTAGATACTAGTACCTAATTTAATTTATCTTAATAAAAGATTCAATCTGCTCCCAGCCTCTCTCACAGACTCCTCAGGAGTAGATGTGTTTGATAATACTTTGTCTATCATGCTCTTGAAAACAGCACTAGAATCCTGTGGTGAGGGGTCGAGCCAGCTCTTTGCAAACAGTGCAGAAGAATAGAATACTGGAAAATATGAATCGGCAGGCTTTGTAGAGAGCAGGTCTCGCCGTGCAGGGGCCACACCGAGTGCATCTGCAAATTGTTTTGCAAAATTACCTGTAGCCATCAGGCTCGCCGCAGTAAAAGCTGTATTTAAATTCTTAGAAAAAGAAGACGCTGCTACCCCTGTAACCCGAGCACTAGTAGTTTTCGTATTGGCATTTTTGATTTGTGGCACAGCTGTAACAGCAAAATTTTGATTTGGATTTTTACTGATTAGTGCCTGAAGTTCACTTGCAAAACCAAAATAAAATGCTGATTTATCTGAAGAGAAGAAGTCTCGAGAATTTGGGAGTGATTTATTCCAAGAATAATTTTCTTTTAATGGATCAGCAAAACTAGTGTAAAAAGAAAGTATAGGGCCTAAATTACTCTTGCCATTCTGGCTACCCTGGCCACCTTGCTCAAAATCAGTAGAATAATAGCCGTTTTTCTCGCTCACTATATTACTCCCGGCTTGCATAAATAGTGCAGAGATGATGTCTTTTGCATTTAAAACATTTGAATATTGTCCGAGTGCCACAGCAGAGCTGATTATTTGTTTATCAACATTTTTTTGAGTGAATACAGGCACAAGCTTTGTAAATTCATCCCAATACAGTGGTGGATAAACTATGTTGTTAGTATCCAACATGCTTCTATTGTAATACATCACCAATGGGTCAATAATAATAGGAAATGCCAGTATACCTTTTGAAGTAGTAAATACTTCTCCAGCAGAAGCAAAGGTGTTTTTGAAAGTGCTTATCGGATAACTAGTATAAGGTATCGTGTATATTTTATTTGAATAGCTAAAAGCTAAACTATCTGGTAAGAAGAACATATCAGGTCCAGTCCCAGACGCTATAGCCTCTAATAAATCCTGATCAAAAGTCTCTGGGTATTTTTGGACATATCTAACACTAAATGTTTTGTTTGCTTCATTGAAATCCACGAGGAGTGGGTTCATAACTGTACTCTTTACTGTCCCCCACAGCACTACAGTACCTGTGGGCACGGTAGCATTTTTGTCAGCCCCTAGTTTGATCAGACCGGCGAAAACCATAACAGCGAAAACAGCAAAAAATACAAAGGCAACCAGAACTATGATTTTAAAATTTCCTTTCATTTTTGTATTACTTTGTGAACTTTATAACTTTTTACTTTATAACTTTCTTAGTATTATACCATAATGGTGTTCTCCTGCATCTATATCTAATTCACAAGAAAACCCTTTGCCTTCAAAGACTTTCTTGATATCTTCTTTTGAGACACACTTCCCTAATTTGTCTGAATTTTTATGGAGGAAAGATTTTGGATCTTTGTCTATAAGTAAAACTCTGCCATCTACTTTTAGTATTCTTTTTATTTCTTCTATAAATTTATCTTTGTTTTCTATTTGCAAAAGTAAGTTTGAAGCAATGACTGCATCTATAACATTGTCAGCTATTTTTGTCCCACCAATTTTTTCCACATCGCCACAGAGGCACTCTACATTGTCTAGATGGGCTTCTTTTATTTTATTCGTAATAGTTTGAAGAAAATCTTTTTGAATTTCTACTGCATACACCTTGCCTCCAGAAACCATAAAAGCTGCCGGAATAGTATAGAATCCAGTCCCCGCTCCTAAATCTGCCACTATCATATTTTCCCTAAAACCAAACGCTCTTAAATTTTTTACTGGGTCAGTGAACATATAAAACATTATAATACATAAAAATAATAACTGCACATATAAATACAATCGAGTTATCAACAAATTCCCTTGTCAAAGCCCGCCTTTGACAAGTATAATAAAAGATATGAATAATAGAGATTTCAAAGAATTTGCTCCTGAAAATATTTATCATATTTATAATCGAGGAAATAATAAAGAGAAGATATTTTTTGATGAACAAGATTACAGAGCTTTCCTTTTTAGACTCGGGCTTTGTTTAGGATTTACAGAGAAAGAACTCAATAAAGAAGAACTAACATCTATGCCTTTTTCTAGGATAAGAATAAATGTTATAAATAAAAATAACTTTAGAATTCATGCCTTTTGTCTTATGCAAAATCATTTTCATCTATTGATTGAACAGCTTGGTGATATCCCAATATCAAATTTAATATTAAAACTTTGTACAAGTTATGCTAGATACATAAATTTAAAATACAAAAGGGTGGGTCATATTTTTCAAGATAAATTCAAGGCAGTGTTAATAGAAAATGATCCACAATTTATGTGGACATCGGCTTATATACACATGAATCCAGTGAAAGATGGCCTTATCAAGGATCCATCTGAATATCCATGGAGCAGTTACAACGATTTTGCAAACAACAGAGACTCTCAAATTATTCACAAAGATCTCTTGATTGGGATTTTTGGCGACAAGGAAAGTTTCATAAAAGAAACTTTGAACTTTGACGTCAAGGAATAATGTCAAAGGCGGGCTTTGACATGTTGCATATTTTCAAAAATATTTTCTTATCATCTGTTTTATCTACAAACATTTCTGGGTGGAATTGTAGACCATAAATAGGTTTATTTTTGTGTTTTATTACTTCTATACCGTGCTCAGAGGTAGCCAAAATTTCTATATTATCTGATATATGCTCTATACAAAAACGATGAGATTTGTAAATTAATATTCCTTTTTTAATGTCAAAGCCCGCCTTTGACATACATCTTTAATTTACTTATACCTTTTTGTAATTCTACTTCTTCTTTTAGACTACACCCAAAAGCCACAACTATCATCTCGCAACCTAGACAGAATAAACACTAGATTTTTAGTGTGATTATCTACGACTAAAATTTTCATAATGATGTCAAGATGGATGTCAAAGGCGGGCTTTGACAGGGTTTTATATACAAGTCACAGAGGCTATGCCGTCGCCTGCACGCAGACGCATGATAGTGACACCTTGAGTTTGTCTGCCTAGAGCAGAGATGTCTTTGAGTGCGGTGCGGATGACTTGACCTTTTTTAGACATTGCTATTAGTTCTTCTTCCTCACCTCCGAGGACTTTTGCTACTATGAGTTTACCAGTTTTTGTGGTGACTTTTGCAGTCTTGATACCTGAACCTCCACGGTTCTGAACTTTGTATTCTTTGAGTGATGTTTTCTTGCCAAAACCATTTGCACTCATAGTGAGGAATGCTCCGTCTTTTTTGCCTGTCCCGCTCCTAGCTTGCTTCCCTTCGGGGTCTTTTTTAATCACATCCACTCCGATAACCTGATCTCCTTTTGAAAGTTTTATACCCCTCACTCCTCCAGCAGTTCTACCCATCTCTCTGATATCTGATTCTTTAAATCTGATAGCTTGGCCTCCATCTGTAGCTATCATAACTTCGTCGCCCTTACTAGTGAACAGTGCTGATATCAAGCTATCTCCTTTATCGAGTTTGATAGAAATAATTCCACTTCTTCTGACGTCTTTGAAGCTCTCTGCAGACATTTTCTTTGCTGTACCGTCTTTTGTTATGAGCATCAGAGACTCACCACCCCTACTGGCATCTTTTGTCAGGTCTTTCGGTATGGGCAAAATAGAAGTCACTGTCTCGTCTGTAGAAAGTGCCAAGAAATTCATAATTGATTTACCTTTTGTCGCACGGCGACCCTCAGGAATATCGTACATTTTTATATTGTAAGCTTTGCCTAAATTCGTAAAGAACAATAAGTCGCTATGGGTAGAGCTTGAGACAAGCATAGTGACGAAGTCTTCTTCTTTGGTTTCTAAATCTACCACTCCTACTCCGCCACGCTTCTGAGCATGATATTCAGAAGGGTCAGTGCGTTTTACATAACCACCAGAAGTAAATACAAGCACAGTTTCTTTTTCTGGGATCAAATCTTCATCGGAGATTTCTTTGACTCCGCCCTTTACTATCTTGGTCCTCCTGACATCGGCGTATTTGTCTCGTATTTCTTTGAGTTCAGTAGCTATCACTGAGTTCAGTAGCTATCACTTTGAGCATCTTCTTTGGATTTGCTAAAAGTTCTTTTATCTCTTTTATAAATTGCTGTCTTTCTTTTAGTTCTTCTTCTATCAATTTCCTCTCGAGGCCAGCGAGCTTTTGTAATTTCATTTCTAGTATCGCCACTGCTTGTAAATCAGAGAATTTGAATTCTTTCATGAGGGCGAGTTTGGCAGTAGGACCGTCTTTTGAAGTGCGGATAGTTTTTATAACTTTATCTATAAAGTCTAATGCCTTTTTTAAGCCTAGCAGTATGTGTTCGCGTTCTTCTGCTTTACGCAAGTCATATATACTTCGGCGTTTTACAACTTCTTTTCTGTGGGCGATAAAGAGAGCGAGTATGGATTTGAGTGAGAGTGTCTGGGGCACGCCTTCTACGAGTGCCACCATATTGAAATTAAAATTTGATTCGAGTTGAGTATTTTTATAAATGTAATTCAAAACCTTTTCTGGGTGAGCTCCACTTTTTAGGTCTATAACTACTCGGATGTCTTTTGTGGATTCATCACGCAACCCCTTTATGCCTTCGAGTTTTTTCTCTTGGACGAGTTCTGCTATAGCCATGATCAAGTTTGATTTGTTCACACGAAACGGGATAGAGGTGATAACAATCTGAAAATTACCACTCTTTTGTTCTACTATTTCTGCTTCACCTCGACACACGACTCCACCACGCCCAGAAGAATAAGCATGGAGCATGTCTTTTGATCCATAAGCTATACCTCCAACAGGAAAGTCCGGTCCTTTTATAAACTGCATTAGGTCTTCGGTGCTTGCATCTTCATTTTCTATCAAGTGATTTGTGGCATCTAAAACTTCTGCCAGGTTGTGCGGAGGAATATTTGTAGCCATCCCCACAGCGATACCTAGAGTACCGTTCAATAACAATGCTGGCACACTGGCTGGAAAAACTATTGGTTCTTTTCTGGTCTGGTCGTAGTTTGGACGAAAATCCACTGTTTCTTTTTCTAAATCTTTCATCAGTTCTGCGGAAATTTTGGACATCTTTGCTTCGGTGTAACGCATAGCAGCAGCGTTGTCACCGTCTATGGAACCAAAGTTTCCTTGCCCCAAGATAAACGGATAACGATAAGAGAATTCTTGAGCCATACCCACCATAGAATCATACACAGCTGTGTCTCCGTGAGGGTGGTATTTTCCTAGTACATCTCCCACCACTGCGGCAGACTTTCGGAATCGTGAAGACGCAGTGAGTCCTAGCTCACTCATAGCAAAGAGTATTCTCCTGTGCACAGGTTTGAGCCCATCACGCACATCTGGTAATGCACGAGAGGTGATCACAGACATAGCATAAGCGAGATATGACTCTTTCATCTCTGTGATAATGTCAACGGGTAGTATTTTATCGTTTTCTTTACTGTTTTCTTTTTCTGCTACTTTATCTGTCATATCCATCTACTATATTAGCTTTTAATTCTGAAAACGGTTCCAGGTCTTGTTTCAATTCAGCTTTGGTGTCTGGACTACCTAGAGTTCTACCTAAACTTAAACTCCACAAAACAAGCATAATAAGTGCACCAAAAAAAGTAAGGATGTGCAAGATATGCCTTCTCTCTTCTTCTGGTCTATTCCTCAAATTATGAATTATTTTTTTCATATTGTTCTGGCCATAAGTCGGACTTGTGGCTTATTAACCTAATGCTGATAATACAACAACTTCCCCTTCTTTTCCATCTAAATCTTTTCTTTTTAAAGTGAGCTTATCCACCACTTCTGCTTTTTCTTCTCCTATTTCTTTCAAGAATGCTTTCAGTGTGACATCATCGTAATCCATTGGTATAATCATCTTTGGCTCAAGTGAAGAAGCTAGCTTCGCGGAAGCCCGAGCATCCAGCAACCCTTCTGCCCCAGCTTTGCCCCCTACAGGAACAAATAAAATATCTGGTCCATCTATGGCTTCTCGTGCTTCTTTTGAAATGTCTGCATTAGAAAGTGCCCCAAGAAACACAATATTTATACCATCAACCGCAAAAGAATAAATAGTGTTCATGTACTTCTTTCCGCTAATAAAAGCATCAGAGAGGGTTCCTTTTATAAAAATTTCTTTTACTTCGTAATCGCCAGGCCCTGAGACAATAAAAGGAACTCTGTCTCCATGAGAGAGCTGTTCTATGCCATTGTAGTCTGGATGATTTGTGGTGACAAATGCTATATCTGCACCAAAATGTGTATTTATGTTTAATTTTGAAGTCTTGCTAACTGGATTAAAAGCGAGGGTCATCTTGCCTTGTTCGATTTTAAAATATTGGCAACCGTTATATGTGATTATCATAATTTGCATTATAGCAGATATTTTGCTAAAGTAGAAATATTAAAAGCGTGGATTTAGGGTAACCCTCTTTGATAGTTTTAAAGAGAACCTAAGCCTTGTATCCGCTCATAATTTATTTATGTATAGCGGATTTTTAATTTATGGTAAAAGAAGAAATAATACAAGAAAATTTGGTTTTGAAGTCTATCGTAGATCGCAGTGGTAGCAGACCAGAAGTAGAATCACTAGTAGAAGGACCTGTTATATTGGTACAAAAATCATCTGTTTATGTTGATTTGTCACCATTTGGTACAGGTATCATCTATGGCCGTGAGTTTATCAATGCTAAAGATATCATCAAAAAGATAGCTCTGGGTGATATAATAAAAGCAAAAGTAGTTGACACAGAAAACGAAGATGGATACATAGAACTCTCGCTCAAAGAAGCAAAACAAGCCCTGACTTGGAATGAAGCAGAAAAAGCCATCAAGGCAAAGACTGTTATGGAGCTAGAGATCAAAGACGCAAACAAAGGCGGACTTATCCTAGATTGGTGTGGTATCCAAGGATTCCTTCCAGCTTCTCAACTCAAAGCAGACCACTATCCTCGTGTACTAGACTCAGATAAAGACAAAATTCTAAAAGAATTGAAAAAATTAGTCGGTCAGAAAATTGGAGTGATCATCATCTCTACTCTTCCAAAAGAAGGCAAACTCATCTTCTCTGAAAAAGACAACAACCCAGAAGAGAAGAAAGAAATTTTGAGCAAATACACTATAGGTGACGAATTAGACTGCACAGTGGCAGGGCTCGTAGACTTCGGAGTATTCTTGAAGCTAGAAGACGGACTAGAAGGACTGGTGCATATCTCTGAACTCGATTGGGGCCTGGTAGAAGACCCTCGCACTATGTTCAAAGTCGGCGAAAAAATAAAAGCAAAAGTTATAGAAATCAAAGACGGCAAAGTTTCCCTTTCTATAAAGGCTCTAAAAGAAAATCCTTGGAAAGAATACGATGGCAAACTCAAGAAAGGTGACATAATCAAAGGCGTAGTAATCAAATACAACAAACACGGCGCACTAGTATCTATCAAAGAAGGAGTAGCTGGACTTGTGCACAACTCTACCTTTGGCACAGAAGCAAAACTGCGAGAGAAACTGGAACTTGGCAAGAATTACAACTTCCAAATAACCCTCTTTGAGCCAAAAGACCACAAAATGACTTTGATTCATCTAGAATAAGATATCCACTTTTTTGATTTGGATTTTATTTAGACTAGATGTTATAATTTATAAGTCGATTAGTTTTACTAAATTAATCTTTATAAATTTTATGATAAAAGGAGGCCACTAATAATACAAAAACAAAAGGAACATTTTAAGGAAACTGAAATGTTTCTTTTGCTTTTGTATGACACATAAAGATACAACAAAATCATGCAATGCCTGTGGTACAAGCCCTATGAATCATAAGGTCTTGTTTACATTCAATGTCTTAGAAGAGACACTGGGAAAGCTAGGTGAAATTATGATGAAACTCAGTAAAAACCAGAGGCTTGTTAATTATTTTGAAAAAGTTTTACACAATACTCTCTCCCTCGTAGGTATTGTTCGTTTTAATACTGATATGGAAAAAGCAGTCACAGGTAGATCCAAACTAATCTGGGAAGAAGCAAAAAGAAGAAGCTTAAAAATGGAGCAAATTATTATTTTTGGAAAACCGATAGAACATTATAGAGTACATATAAACGGTAAAGATTTTTATTTTGAAAGTCTGCCTATACCACCCTGGCTACCACAGCGAGGGTATGCCTGGATAGATGATAAATTCAAGTTAGCTAGATTACTCCAAAAAGAAAATATACCTGCTCCAAAAAGTATAAAAATTAGAACTAGGAGAAGTACAGAAAAGGCATTTGATTTACTAAATAAACCACTCATAATCAAACCCAAAAATGGTTCCCGTGGCCGGCACACGACGACAAACATAAACACAAAGGAAGAAGCTATAAAAGCATTCAACTTGGGGTACCAAATTACTCCTTCGATGGTGATCCAAGAGCATCTCTTTGGCAGTGTCTATAGAGCAACTGTCATAAACAATAAATTAGTTGGCTTCTTTCGTGGAGACCCTCCAAATGTTACAGGTAATGGAAAAAGTACTATTCTAGAACTCATAGAAGAAAAAAATAAAAACCATCATCCACTTCTTTCAAACATAGAAATAAATAATGAACTTGTTACTTTTATTAAACGCCAAGATTACACTCTTGAAAGTGTTTTAGAAAAAGACACGGCTATCAACCTTATAGCAAAAACAGGTAGAATGTATGGTGGATATACAAAAGAAATGCTCCCCGATGTGCACCCGAAAATACATGAGATATTTAAAAAAGCAGGGCAAGTACTAGAAGCCCCGGTGATAGGTTTTGATTTAATTATAGAAGACCCAACTCTTGATCCTGATACACAACGCTTCGGAATCATAGAAGCTAATTCCCTGCCATTTATTGATTTGCATTATTTTGCTCTAGAAGGTACGCCTATTAACCTTGCAGAGAATGTATGGGATCTATGGAAAGATCCTCATCCCCAATAGTATTCATAATCTTAATCACTTTTTGAGCATAAGTAGATATAAATGAATTATATTTTTTCAAAATTTCTGTAGTAGTTTTACCAGCGTAATACTGATCTGTATTAGGATTGTTTCCTCCTAAATTCCAAGCAACTATTTCTATTGCTTTTTCATTAGATTCAAAATTAATTTTACAAGAACCCCAACCCAAAAAACTATAAGTTACTCTCTTGCAAGCAAATTTACCTCCAGTTGATTCTATGATAGATATAGCGGGAATCAGACGCCAGTCCAAATCATTCTTTTCAGCTTCCAGAACCATCTTCATACCCATACCTTCAAGGGGGGCCTTTCGTTTGGCAAAATAGCTATCTATGGCATCTGCTTTAGCCTGCCTAATTAGATCAAGTTCTGCTTCTAGTTTAGCCTTTTCGTCTTCTTCTTTGTTAAGAGAAAAAAGACCTCCGGCTTCAATATTTTCTTTTTGAGCTAATAGTATTTGGGGAGAAACAGCTATAGTCTGCATATTATCCGGAATACTTCCGAAAGACAGAGATGTAGCCATTATTGGTAAAACTACGAAAGACTCCACAATACGTATTAATTTTTTATTTTCCATAAAATGCGGTTTTGCTCCGCCAACCATAATTTCAGTACTTTCTTTTTTCGTCAAAATGAGTTTAGAACGAAAAAACCCTTTATTTATAAGCTAGATAACATCGAGCTCTATAACTTAGGGTTATGCTAATATACTATCATAACGGAGAGATGAAGTCAATTTAAAAAATGAAAACATGGTCGGCTACCTTGTAGGCCTCCCCTGCTCCCATAGTGACAAATATGTCATTTGGGCCTAAATTTAAAGCTTTTATTGCCTCTTCTGCTTCTTTAAAATCCTCAAAAGCTGTCACATCTACCCCATGTTCTTTGATTGCACCAGCAAGTTTTTCACTAGAAATTTCTGGGTCTGGAGCCTCCCTGGCAAAATATATCGGCAAAAGGTACACCTGGTCCGCCTGATCAAAGCAAGTTACAAATTCATCAAACAGTGCTTTTGTTCTGCTGTAGAGGTGTGGCTGAAAGATTACTACGATTCTCTTCTCTCCCTTAGGATACAATTCTCGAAGTGCCTGCAAGCTCGCCCTGACCTCTGTCGGATGGTGGGCATAGTCATCATAGATAATAACTCCGGTATCTGTGACTCCTCTTTTTTCAAGCCTTCTCCATGTGCCCTGAAAATTAGCGAGGGCTTCTCCTGCAATTGTATCTTCTATTCCTATTATCCCAGCAACAGCCAAGGCACAAGCGGCATTCATTCTATTATGAATACCCGGCACAGAAAGTTTTGGGACCTTACCTAGATATTTTATATAATCTACAACTGTAATATTTCTGCCAATGAGAACTTCTTTAATTACTGGATCATTTTGATTACAAATCACTATACTTTTTGTCTGATCTACAAGTTCGCTAAATGCGTTTTCTATGTCTCGTATATCTTTATAATAATCCAGATGATCTGGTTCTACATTTGTAATGACTAAAGTAGTTGGATTAATATTTAAAAATGACCTCTCGTATTCACATGCTTCTACCACAAAATATTCACTTTTACCTATCACAAGATTTGATTTATATTCTCTCAAAATACTACCGACAATAATCGATGGATCTTTGCCAACATCCACAAGCATCTTGCCTATCATAGCGGTCGTCGTCGTTTTCCCATGAGTGCCAGAGATGGCGATAGTGTATTTATTGTTGGTTACATAATGAAGCATTTCTGGATAGCTTTTATAAATTATTCCTGAATTTTTTATTTGTTCAAAAAGATTTGGATCATAATGTCCTATCGCAATAGTATAAACAATCAAATCTGCATCGAGAGGAATAAGCTCAAACCCCTGCCCTATAATTATCTTTACCCCGAACTCTTCCAATTCATGAGTTACCTCACTTACCGCCATATCTGAACCAGAAACTTCTTTCCCCTCCAAAAACATTATCCGCGCAATTGCCGAAATACCAATCCCCCCTATCCCCACAAAGAAAACTTTTTTAATTTTTGATAGATCTAAATTCATATTATTTAAAACTAACTGCTGTTACGAGCCTTTCGGTGGTTTTGTCCCTTCTAAAACTAGGTAATAATGAGTCTGAAAAAGTGTTTCGTGGGTCAAATTTTGTACCTTCTGGTAATACTGATATGATAGCATCTTTAAATAAAAACGTTACTTTGCCATTACTTTCAATAAAAAACTGATCTCCGAATTTTGCTTTTATCTCATCGTAACAAAAATCTTTCTTAATCTCAAAAGAATGATTGAATGGACCAACAAAAATCTTTAATCCACCCTTGTTGAAATTTCGAAGCATTTTTTCGATCAAACCAAGACACAAACCACGCCAACCGATATGAGCAATACCAATTTTATCTCCATCTGAAAAACAAACAGCCGCACAATCCGCAGTTCTTATGCCTAGCAATTTACTTTTATTTTTTGTAACCAGAGCATCGCAGTTATTCAAGTTTTCTTTCCCAGTGACAATTTCGATAATTTGATCACCGTGGCATTGCTTTGGTAAAATAACTTCTTCGGGCACATTATCAAATTTTGAATAAACTTCTACATGCATATTATTTCAATTTCTTAACTATTTTCATAAACTGCTCGCCTCTGTCATATTCATTCTTGAACATATTAAAAGATGCAAAGCCAGGACTGAATAGGATAATGTCTTCTTTTTTAGCTTCTTTATATGCTTTTTCTACTGCTTCTTTTAAATTCTCTACTTTATAGACGAACGCCGGGCGTTCGTCTATTTTATCACTACCAGAGCCGGGAGTTAGAAAAACTTTTTTGGTTTTTTTAGCTAAAATTTTATTTAGATTTTTTACATCTATACCTTTATCCATGCCTCCCATTATCAAAATGACTTTACTTTGCCCTAAGTCCGACTTAGGGCTAGCATTATTTTTAAAAGAATTTAATGCTGCTATCGTGGCTTCGGGAGTCGTGGCATTTGTATCGTTGTATATTTTCACTCCCCTAACTTCTCTTACCAGTTCAAGCCTTCCTGGCACACCGCCGAATGACTCCACAACTTTTTTTATAATACTTTCTTTTATATTCAAAATCCGAGCTACCTCAACTGCACACATGATGTTTTGTTTATTGTGCTCGCCCAGCAATTTAATCTTCCAACTTTTTGGCACATCAGCACTTTTTGCTATCAGTGTTTTGCTTTTATTTCCTTTTACCAACTTTTTCATACTCTCCCCTAAAACCAAAAAATCATCTTTTGTTTGTGAAGTGTAAATATACGCTTTATCTTTGAAATATCTTTGCATTGCTTGCCTCGTGGTGAGCGTAGTCGAACCATAATAATTTAAATGATCTGGCATAAAGTTTGTAAATACAGAAATATGTGGAGATATTTTGTCTTCACCAAAGCCCTGCAACTGCCAAGAAGAAAGTTCGAAGACAACAGTATCCCCATTTTTTACTTTCTTAAGCAAAGGCAAAACAGTCGTACCCAGCATGTTGCCACTGATATGCACACGATTATCGTTTAGCTTAAGTATTTCGTAAATAAGAAAAGTGGTTGTGCTTTTTCCGCGAGTACCTGTGACACCGATAATGTTCAAATCTAAATTTAAATCTTTGACAAGTTTTATAAACAACGCTTCATCCATCTCAACTGGTATTCCGTTTTTTCTTGCATGTTTTATATAAATAGAATCAAGTGGCACCCCCTGTCCCTTGAGTATAAAATCTTTATTTTCAAAATCCTTAAGCTTATGCCCTCCTAAGGAAAAAGTAATATTTTTATATCCTTTAAGCGCATCTACTGAAGATTTTAGTTGCTCCCTGGTTTTCAAATCTGTAACAATAATATCAGCCCCACATTCCGCCAAAAACTTGGTATCGCTGAGCCCTTTACCCAAAAGTCCAAGCCCCACCACCGTCACCTTTTTATTTTTAAAAAATTCCTTGTAATTTTTCATAACTTTAATCTACATAGTTTTAAAAACTTTTTGAAACTCTTCTATGTCATTGAAGTGATGTTTTACTCCTTTTATTTCTTGATACATTTCATGCCCTTTGCCAGCACAGAGGATAATATCTCCTTTTTCAGCAATTTTTACTGCTTCAATTATTGCTTCTCGTCTGTCTAATATACTTTTTACCTTTTCTGATAATTCCAAAGACAGGTCAGTTTTCATCTCTTCTATGATACTCTCTGGATTTTCATTTCTAGGATTGTCTGAAGTAAAAATAGCTATGTCTGAGTGCATTGCACCTATTTTCCCCATGATTCTACGCTTGAGTGGGTCCCGGTCTCCTCCACAGCCAAACACAGATATTAGCTTACTATATTGGGATTTAAATTCCAAAATAGCCAGGAGTACTTTTTCTAATGCATCTGGGGTATGTGCATAGTCAACTATCACCAGCACACCACTCGGAGACACAAAATGCTCAAATCTACCAGTCGGTGGTTCTATATTTTTAAATATCTCTTTAACCTTCTCCATATCAAATCCGAGCAGACTACAAGCACTCCACACAGACAGCAGATTGTACGCATTGAATTTTCCTAAAAGTTTTGATTCTACTTTCTCATTATTAAATTCCAGTTCAAGTCCATTAAAATCTAATTTCTTAATTTCTCCTTTAAAATCAAGCACCGTCGGGTGTCCAACACCCGACGGTCTAAAGCTATAAAAGAACTTTCGAGCAGAGATATCTTCTAACATACTTATTCCATGCTCGTCGTCTGTATTAGACAGAGCAAAAGCCTCTTTGGGCAACATTTCAAAAAATTTCTTTTTTGCCAAAAAATAATTCTTGAAACTTTTGTGATAATCCAGATGATCATGAGTCAAATTTGTAAATATTCCGCCTGTAAAATGCACCCCAGCTACCCGCCCCTGATCAAGTGCATGCGAAGATACTTCCATAAATATATACTCACAACCCTTCTCCAGCATTTCAGCAAAAAGTTTCGTGAGTGATATTGAATCCGGTGTAGTGTGAGTAGCCAGTCTTTTTTCTTTTACAATAATATTTTCCACAGTACCGATAAGCCCTGCTTTATAACCGAGTGCTGTGGCGATTTGATATAAAAGAGTTACGGTAGTAGTTTTGCCATTGGTGCCTGTCACTCCCACAATTTTTAACTTTTTGGACGGATTGCCATAATAATACATTGCCACATATGACTTAATCCTCCACCAAATTATCTTTAATTTTTTAGTGAAACTTTTCATAAACCATATTAAATATTTTAATTCACCAAAGACTTTCTATGCTGTGGTGCATTGATAAGTCCGCATTTTTTAAATTTATATATTTCTCCTGTTGCAGGATTTATAGCTCCACAGGGGCAAGGATCATTGCGACCAAGGTTTAGGTTATTACTTCCAGAAATATTTATTTTAGGACTATCAGAAAACTCAGCAGATTCATTGTGACTAGTCACTAAAGTTTGCTTTGGTGTGTTATTTTCAGCTGTCACGGTGATACTTTCGGTGTTTATATTTGATATGAGTGACATGACTTGGTCTTTGAAAGATTCTTCCATTTCTTTAAACATCATCAGTCCGTCTTTTTTGTATTCTACTATTGGCTCACGCTGACCATAGGCACGGAGGTTCACAGAAGAACGGAGGTAATCCATCGCTTCCAGGTGCTCCATCCAAAGTGCATCTGTAGTATAAAGTGCAATTCTACGAACTGTCTCAAAGAAACCTTGATCTCCAACTTTTTCTCTTTTTTCTTTTATTACTGCTTCGAAGCCTTCTCTAGTAGAAGCTATACTGTTTAATATTTCTTCTATTTCTTCTTGTTTAGAAAAGAGCATTTTCTGGCGTCTCTCATATATAACTTTGCGCTGATGGTTCATTACATCGTCGTATTCAAGAGTATTCTTTCGAGAATCAAAATGGAATCCTTCTATTTTTGTCTGAGCACTTTCAAGTGTCCGCCCGATAAAAGAATTCTCTATTGGCTGGTCTTCGGGAATACCAAAACGCCCCATCATGGTCTTTATTTTTTCTGAGCCAAATACCCGCATCAAGTCATCCTCGAGTGATACATAAAACTGAGTCTCTCCAGAATCTCCCTGTCTGCCAGAGCGACCACGGAGCTGGTTGTCTATGCGACGAGCTTCATGCCGTTCGGTACCGAGTACAAAAAGCCCTC
>LBZW01000009.1 GCA_000993955.1 Candidatus Nomurabacteria bacterium GW2011_GWA2_40_9 | reverse complement strand
TCCAAGAGATCACTAGCAAGGAATCTGCCTTTAATATTCTTAGAGAGGAGCGTCTCAATTCCAGAAGCAGTTTTCTTATGAATAAGAGTGCCGTCTTTGGTGCCACAATCCTCTTCGGTTACTATCTCATCTTGAGCAACATCAAAGAGTCTACGGGTAAGGTACCCTGCCTTAGCAGTGTTAAGAGCTGTGTCAGTAAGACCCTTACGAGAGCCGTGAGTAGTGATGAAGTATTCTAGGGGAGTTAGCCCCTCCTTGTAACACGAGAGAATAGGAAATTCGAGAGCAACACCCGAGACGTTTTGAATAATGCCCTTCATGCCAGCCATTTGGTTAAGGTTGCCAAACGAGCCACGAGCTTCAGAAAGGAGGCCTTCTTTATACTGCTCAACAACTTCAGCAACCGCCTTGTGTCCTCTTTCAATAACTGTCTCCTTCCCTTGAGGAATCTTGACATCTCCTAAGCCCCAAGTGATTCCAGAATAAGTAGCATATCGGAAACCGAAAGTTTTTATCCTATCAATAATTGGCGGAACTTTTTCTACACCATATCGCTCTAATAAGTCGTCGATTAACTCTGACATTCTCTTTCTACCAACCTCCTGATTGATAAAAGGATAGTCTCTTGGCAAAACAGCATTAAACAAAAGTCGACCGACAGAAGTCTCAAACCTTTTACCTTCAAACTGTTTGTATCGCTCGGTATCAGTTGGCAAAACAGAGATTTTGGTAATGAATAAAGACCCCAAGCCGTATGGGTATGCGGAGTATTGGGAGTGTCCGAGGTGTTATTGGCGGGGATAAAACGAAGCAGCTCGCTGGGTGGTTTTTGGCTTGAGTTTTGGGAGGAGAGAGTGAAAGATAAAATATGGAGAGGAAGTTTGGCGGAGAATTAAATTGGATAGACCCCAGTTTTTTAATGGATGAAAATAACCCTAAAAAAGTCGAGAGTTTTTTTCTTGCACTTGGGGTTGTGTTTAATGATTTGAATGGGCTTCTCTTGTTCGAAAAGTTATTATTGAGCACTTATGATAAGCCAGAAAATTTTGAGGCAACTAGTCATGCCGGTCATTACGGAGGTTTGTTGCTGCAACTTCAGAAATTAATAGTAAGTACAATAAGTGAATTTTTTGTTTTTTTGAAAAAAAATACGGATGTTTTTTCTGAAATAGAATTTAAACAAGTATTGGAGCGGTTATCAAAATCTGATAAATCGCTTTGGGATGGTATAGTAGTTGCCGCACACGGCAAATTAAATAGCGTAAATGATTTTTTGAATACAATCATACAAATTCGTAGTAATATAGCATTTCATTATGATCACTCTGGTAAAATTTTTAGGAGAGGCTATATTAGTAAATTTTTTGGTAAAAATAAAGATGACACGAATATATCCGCTTTCTATTCAATCGGTGAAAATATGCAAGAAACAAGATTCTTTTTTTCAGATGGCGCTGTGGAGGAATGTTTGAATATAGCGGCAGGAAAAAAATTTAAAGATAGCCCGTTGGATAATCCTGTGCTAAAAGAGTACCGTGCAAAAATAGGAGAAACCATAGTGGCTTTAAATAGAATTATCTCAATATTGCTTAAGAATTACCTCCAAAAACGTCGTAATCAGCCCCGCTGATATAATTTAAGTAGTTTACTTGTCTGGTTGTAAAATGAGTTGTGTTGGAGTAGAATTAAGATGTTTTAATATGGTATTATGAAGGAACCAAACAAGCGATGCTGATAATTAGATTAAGTTAGAATCATGACAAAAATTAAAGATATTCCAAAAGTTGATAGGCCCAGAGAAAAGTTGGTTAAGTCTGGGGCAAAATTTTTAAAAGATTATGAACTTTTGGCTATTCTTTTGAGTACAGGCACAAAAGGCAAAAATGTTCTTGAAGTTGCCCAAAGTATTCTTTCAAATTATCCCAAGAAAAAATTACTAGGATTGAATTTTGACCAATTTAAAAAAATAAACGGAATTGGACCAGCTAAAGCTGCGCAAATTTTAGCCGCTTTTGAATTCGCTAGTAGAGTTTTAGAGGTTGATTCTTCAAACACTTTGCCGTTAGTTCAGACCACAAAAGACATAATCGCTCAAATTTCCTTTTTGAGGGAACATAAAAAAGAAAATTTTGTTGTTTTATACTTGAATTCACGCAACGAGCTATTAAATAAAGAAACTATTTCTGTTGGAACGCTAAATGCGAGCTTGGTACATCCGCGCGAAGTGTTTGAACCAGCGACGCGAATTTTTGCCGCTCAAATTATTTTAGCCCACAATCACCCTTCCGGAGATTCAGCGCCGTCAGAAGATGATTTAAATTTAACCAAAAGAATGGTAGAATCTGGTAAAATACTAGGGATTGAAGTCATTGATCATGTTATTATTTCAAATTTAAATTCATTCAGTTTTAAGGAAAAGAAATTGATCTAAAAAATACTATGGAAAATAATCAAACAAAAGAAAAACTTCTCGCCGAAATTGGACGGCTTAAAAATGAATTAAAGAAAAAGAAGAAGTACGGCTTAATCTGGGAAGACAAACCGGAGGATGTTGTTGAGATGTGTAAAGAAAAATTACCAGTTTTAAAAGAAGTCAAAAGTAAAGAAATAATTACTGACAAGGATAAGCCGGTTAATTTACTGATCGAGGGCGATAATTATCATGCCCTCTCAGTTTTAAATTATACGCACAATGGAAAAATTGATGTAATCTATATTGACCCACCGTATAACACAGGGAACAAGGATTTTAAATATAACGATAGTTTTGTTGATAAAGAAGATTCTTATCGTCATTCAAAATGGCTTTCATTTATGGGGAAGCGTCTGAAATTAGCACAAAAACTTCTAAAAAACACGGGGGCTATCTTTATTTCAATAGATGATAATGAAGTAGCTCAATTAAAGCTTCTGTGTGATGATATTTTTGGTGAGGAAAATTTCATTGTTAATTTCATCGTTAATTCTGCACCAGCGGGGACCCAGAGTTCAAAAAATGTTTCAATACAACACTCCTATTGTTTATGTTATGCAAGAAGCATAAACAATGTAAAGTTTATTTTAGAACGAACAGAGTCAGAATTAGAGAATCGTTATTCGGAGAAAGATGAAAAGGGAAATTATTACTCGGAGCGATTGTGGAAAAGAGGTATTGGAGGAAGAAAAGAAGATGTACCAACTTTACATTTTCCGGTTTATTACAATCCAAAAACAAAGCAAATCTTAGTAGACAATGAATATAAAAATAATAAAAGTTTTGTAAAAATAATTCCATATCATACCCGTGGAGTTTTAGGTCGCTGGACTTGGAGTAGGGATACGATGAAAAATGGACGGAATAATTTGATAGTGAAAAAAGTTGCTGGTGAGTGGAAGCTTCATAAAAAAGTTTATAAGGAAAGTGAAGTCGGGAAATTGCCGTTCAGTATTATCGGGGCGGATATAGGCCGAACTGAAATGGGAAGTTTAGAAGTTAAAGAAATCTTTAATACAAAAGTTTTTGATTATCCAAAACCCCTTAATCTAATTTGTCATTTTTTAAGCAGTGTTAACAATAAATCTGCCATTATCCTCGATTTTTTTGCCGGCTCCGGCACTTCTGGACACGCCGTTCTTCAGTGTAATAAAAAAGATGGTGGAAGCAGAAAGTTTATTCTGTGTACAGACAATGAAGACAATAACGGTTCAGGACTAAAGATTGCTGAAGACATTTGTTACCCAAGAATTAAGAGAGTTATTCAAGGATATAAAAATTCAAAAAATGAAAGAGTGATTGGGCTTGGTGGAAATTTAAAATACTTTAAAACTGATTTTGTTAGCTTTAAAGAATCAACTGACAAAAATAAAATCAGGATGACTGAAGAAGCTATAGAAATGCTTTGTGTTAAAGAGGGAACATTTGAAGAAGTTGAGAATAGAGTTGGTTTCAAAATTTTCAAGAATCAGGATCATCATATGGGAGTAATTTTTGACCAGTTGGCAATAAAAGATTTTAAGAAAGCCATAGCTAGTATTAAAGGTAAATTTAGTGTTTATATTTTTTCACTTGGAGACGATGCTTTTGATGATGAGTTTGAAGATATCAAAAATAAGGTAAAATTATCGCCTATACCCGAAGCAATTTTAAAGGTTTATAGAAGAATTTTTAAATAATTATATGCAATTAAAGGTATACCAAGATGATGCTATAAATGATTTGTTGGAAAAAGCCAAGAAGCTTTTAAATATGGCAGATGGGAAAAAGTTGGTTTTTAAAGCCCCTACCGGCTCTGGCAAAACAATAATGATGGCAGAATTCATAAAGCAATTGGTTGATGATAAGGGAGTCAAACAGCCACTTAGTTTTATTTGGGCTGCACCAAAAAAGCTTCATATTCAAAGTAAAGAAAAACTAGATGATTATTATGAAAAAAGCAGGAGTTTAGAGTGTTCATATTTTGAAGATTTGAGCGATAAAAAAATAAATGAAAATGAAATCTTGTTTTTCAACTGGTCCAGTGTAAATAAAAAAGGAACAAATACCATTGTTAAAGAAAACGAACAAGAGTTTTATTTATCAAAAGTTTTGGAAAGAACGCGCGAGGAGGGAAGAAAAATTATTTTAATTATTGACGAGGTGCATTACTCCGCTGGTCAGATGGATAAAACAGAAAAATCAGCGGCGCTTCAACTTCGTAAAGAAATAGAACCATGTTTAACGATTGAAGTGTCAGCAACCCCTATTTTGGCGGGGGATTATGAAGTAAGTGTGCAAACAGAGGAAGTCAAAAAGGAGGCAATGATCAAGAAATCATTGGTGTTAAATCCTAATTTTTTCAATGTTTTTAAAGATGGGAAAATAAAAACAGAGTTAGGAGAAAAAAAGTTAGAAAAGGATAGTGAAGAGATGGTAATCAACGAAGCTTTAAATAAAAGAAAAGAATTAATTAAGAGCTATCAAAAAGAAGGAGTCGAAGTAAATCCATTAGTATTGATTCAATTGCCAGACAGAAAGGCGCAAAGGGAGGATGAGTTAAAAGATAAAGTAATTAAAATTTTAAAAGATAAATTTAATATTTCAACAGAAAAAGGAAATAATAAACTAGCCATTTGGCTTTCAGGTGAGCATATAAACAAAGCAGATGTAGAAAAAAATAGTAGCGAGGTGGAAGTTTTGCTTTTTAAACAAGCAATTGCTTTGGGCTGGGATTGTCCACGAGCACAGGTAATGGCTTTGTTTAGGGAATGGCATAGCCCGGTTTTTTCTATTCAAACCGTGGGAAGAATTATGAGAATGCCTGAGCCAGATCGAGGTAAATATTACAATGAGGAAATTTTAAATTATGCCTATATTTATACAAACATAAATGATATTGTAATTGATAAAGATGTTGCACCTGGGTATGTGTCCTTTCTAACAAGTAAGAGACAGGCAGATTATAAAGATATAAATCTTCTTTCCTATTATTCAAAAAGACATCGTGAAAAAACTAGGTTATCTCCACGATTTATTGAAATATTTTTGGTTCAAGCAAAAATGGATAGTTTGAAAAGTAAAATAGACAAAACAGCAAAAAAAGTAGACATTAAGATTATTTCTGATTATAAAGCCAACGATATTGATACATTAGCCGGTTCAAAAATCGTGGGTGACAAATCAATCACCGTGAGTGATTCTGACTTGCAAAAATTATTTGATTATTTTGTAAGAAATAGCCTTCGTCATTTTTATCCAGAAGATAGATCCGTAAACAGGGTTAAGGAATCCATTTATAAGTTCTTTGAAAAAGATTTGAAAATGGACTATTCCGAAAAGTGGGAAGAAATTGTAAGAATAGTTTTGGGTGAGGATAATATACAGCACTTTGTGAATGTTTTAGATAAAGCGCAAATCGAATATAAAAATGAAACTGAGATAAGAGAGGGAGAGCTTACTAAATTAGAAAATTGGAATGTCCCAGAAATTTTATCTTTTGGCAGTGATTATACTGAAGATGATAAAAAAAGAGTGATAATGAAACCATTTTATGTAAATTATCTTTCTGGTTTAGAAAAGTCTTTTGCAGATTTATTGGATAAATCAGGAAAAGTGGAGTGGTGGTTTAAAAACGGAGACAGAGACGCAACATTTTTTGCTGTGCCGTATGATGGCAACAAGACACCGTTTTATGTTGACTTTATTGTTAAGTTTAAAGACGGGAGGGTTGGTTTATTTGATCCACACAGTACTCATTTAGCAGATTTTGGTTCAAAATCCGATGGATTACAAAGGTATATTAAAGATGAGAATAAAAAAGGTAAGGAATTGCTTGGTGGAATAGTCGCTAATACTGACGAAAGAAACTACAACGGTAGATGGGTTTATTTTGCAGAGAAAAGTGCGGAATTTAAAAAAGGTGAATTTAAAAATTGGAAAGATGTTGAGTTTTGATTTTTTATGCACGTATTTATAGATGATTCTGGGGATGCTGGATTTAAACTAGATAAAGGTTCAAGTGAATTTTTTATAATTTCTTTAATTATTTTTAATGATAATTTAGAAGTGGAGAAAACGGCGGTGGCGATTAAGGAGTTGAGGAGGGAATTAAAATTTTCTGATCAAGCTGAATTTAAATTCTTTAAATCAAGGAAAGATGTGAAGGTGCAGTTTTTACAGACGGTCAGTAAGTTTAATTTTAGAATACGCAGCTTAGTTGTTGAAAAAAAGTTAATAAAAAGTGATCATTTAAAAAATAATAAGAATTCTTTTTATAGCTACGCTATAAAAACCGCTCTGCAGTATAGTAACGATTCTATTTTAAATGCAAAAATTAGAATTGATGGCAGTGGTGACAGGGTATTTAGAAAAAACTTCCGTTCTTATTTGAGAAAACAATTAAACACAGAAGAAAAATGTGTTATAGAAAATTGCAAGTTGGTCGATTCAAAAAAGGACGTTTTAATTCAATTAGCGGATATGGTCGCCGGTTCTGTTAGGCGGTCTTACGATAGTACCGTTACCGACTCCAAAACGTATAAAAAAATAATATCCAAACATATTGATAATGAGTGGTTATTTAAATAAAAAACAACCCCTTACGGGGTGTTTCCAATCTTGTTTCCTAGACTGGTGACCCAGCCACGCCACCATCCGGTGACAGTTCGGAGAACAGATTTTTGTAAGGCTAGTATAGCACATAATTGTATCATAGTCAATCAAAATTATATTTATTTGTTTAGTTTTAGCCATTTTTGGCTGTGGATAAGTCATTATTATGTCCCAATACTACAACCCCCAACGCACATCAAGAATGTATATTCCGGATGCAGCCGAGCCCTTCAAACTCTCTCGTTCAAAGATAGATCTTTTTTTAAACTGTCCGCGTTGTTTTTATTTCGACCGCCGTCTCGGTGTAGCTCGGCCTCCCGGGTTTCCTTTTGCTCTCAACTCCGCCGTAGACCATCTTTTAAAATTAGAATTTGATATTCATCGCGTTGCTGGCACCAAACATCCTTTGATTGAAAAATATGGCGTAGATGCCATGCCCGTGGCTCACGTAGATTTGGACAAGTGGCGGCACAACTTTACCGGTATTCAATTTTTGCATGAGCGGACGAATTTTTTAGTCACCGGCGCGATAGATGATCTTTGGCAGAACTCCAAAGGCGAATATATCGTGGTGGACTATAAGGCCACCTCTAAAGACGAAGCCATCACCGAATTAAATAAAGACTGGCAGATTGGGTATAAACGGCAAATGGAAGTTTACCAGTGGTTGCTCCGCCAAAACGGCTACAAAGTTTCCAATACCGGCTATTTTGTTTATTGCAATGGCCAAACAGACCGCAAAGCCTTTGATGGCAAACTGGAATTTGATGTAACTTTAATCCCGTACAATGGCGACGACTCCTGGATAGAAAAAGCCCTCAAAGATGCGCATAAATGTTTAAATAGTGATAAAATACCTAAGGCGGGGAAGGGGTGCGATTATTGTAGTTATGTTAAGGCGGTTAATAGTAAAGAATAATTAATTATATGGACGACGAAATTGAGGAGTTATTAGAAGGAGAAAATTTAGATGATGAAACTAAGGAATTAATGAGTGAGCGTGGTTTGGACGCAGACACAGCCGAGCGCGCTAAAGAATTAATTGACGAAGGTTTGGATGAAGACGAGGCTGTTGAATTGGCAGAGGATGGTATTTGATTTTTTAATATGTCTATAAAAAAAGCCATTTATCTCATCTCCGCCACAATTCTCGGTATCCTCTTAAGCTTCCTCGCCCACGCCCTCATCGAAATGGGTTATTTAAGTTGGGCATACAAAAATAATTACGCAGTCACTTTTTACGGTGGTTGCGCGCTTCCTCCGGTACTTCAGGGCGGGCTTTGGGCGGTGGGAGTGGTTGGTGGGTTTTTGTTGGGGCGGTGGTGGTGGCGGATGGTTAATGTGGATAGGGTTTGGAGGAAAGGGAGGGTTTAGCATAGTTTATACTTATCAAGTTGAATTATTTTTATGCCAAAAAATACAAAGTTAGCAATTTTTGAAGACAAGGAAATTCGTCGTCTGTGGGATGAAGAAAAAGAATTATGGTATTTTTCGGTTGTGGATGTGGTTGGGATTTTGGTAGATAGCGTTGATCCTAGGAAATACTGGAATAAGCTGGCTCAAAGACTTCGCGAGGAAGGCAGTGAGGTGGTGACAAAATGTCACCAACTGAAATTTGTGGCTAAAGATGGAAAAAAATACGCATCTGACGCGGCTGATACGGAGACGATGTTACGTCTTGTTCAGTCTATTCCGTCATCGAAAGCGGAGCCATTCAAACTCTGGTTAGCTCGTGTAGGTTATGAACGATTGCAGGAAACATATGATCCGGAAAAATCCATCAATCGAGGGCGAGAAAATTGGCAAAGATTAGGACGGAGTGAGAAGTGGATTCAACAAAGAATGATGGGGCAGGAGATTCGAAATAAATTGACTGATTATTGGAAAACGAACGAAGTTAGCAAACAGGACGAATTTGCGATTTTGACTAATATTATTCACGAAGAGTGGAGTGGCTTGACTGTGAAGGATCATAAAAATTTGAAAAATTTAAAAACAGAAAATTTACGTGATCACATGTCGGACGCGGAATTGGTTTTCACGGCGTTGGCCGAACTTTCTACTCGCCAAATTGCCGAAACAATGGAAAGTAAGGGTTTGGAAGAAAATAAAATACCGGCAAAAAAAGGCGGTCGGATTGCCAAAAACGCGCGCTGGGAATTGGAGCAAAAAACCGGTAGGCCAGTGATAAGTAGCGGTAATTTTAAATCATTGGCTGGACGAAGGAAGTTAAAATTTTGATTTTTGATTTTTGCATTTTACATTTTTTTATATGTTCGGCCTCACAAAATCAGAATTAAAAATTTTAAAAAAACTTTCCACTCCCATAAAAATCCAGGATTTTTTGGATAGCATGCCGGTGAATTGGGAGAAGAAAGGGGAGACCTACATGTCTCCGCGCCGAAGTTTGAAGGCGAAAAAGATGCATTGTTTTGAGGGCGCGTTGTTGGCCGCTTTGGCTTTGTGGTTGCAGGGAGAAAAGCCGTTGTTGATGGATTTTCAAAACAAAGGCGATGAGGATCATGTGATTGCTCTGTACAAACGCAATGGGTATTGGGGGGCGATAAGTAAAACAAACCATTCCACGCTTCGCTATCGCGATCCGGTATACAAAACTACGCGTGAACTGGCAATGTCATATTTCCATGAGTATTGGCGGGTGAGCGACGGCAAAAAAACTTTGGCCGCATTTTCCACCGAGCCGTTTGATCTGCGTAAGTACGGCAAAAAATGGGTAACGGCCGAAGAAGAATTGTTTGATGTAGTAAATGATATGGATGATGAGCCGCACACGCAAATTATTCCGAAAAAAAATAAAAAGTTTCTGCGTCGGGCGGATAAAATGGAAAGACGTGTGGGCCACATTATTGAATGGAGTAAAACTCATCCTAAAACTTGATTTTATGCAAATTCCCGAAAGCGAATTTATAATCACCTTTGCCAGATCATCCGGAAAAGGCGGGCAAAATGTTAACAAAACTTCTACCAAAGTTATTCTTCATTGGCCGGTGGGGAAGTCTTTGGTTTTATCAGATGAAGAAAAGGCTAGAGTGCGGGAGAAATTAGTAAATAAAATAAATAATGAAGATGAATTGGTGCTGATGTCGGAAGAAGAACGGTCACAGCCGCAAAATAAAGAAATAGCGATTGCGCGGTTACAGTCGTTAGTAACCGAAGCTTTGCGTGTACCAAAAAAACGTCGTTCAACTCGTCCGACAAAAGCCTCTAAACTTAGACGGATAGAAAGTAAAAAACAACGATCGGAAATTAAAGTGGCACGACGTACTATTGAATAATATGTACTATTTATACATTCTGGAATGCGCGGACAAAACACTGTATACTGGTATCACGGTGGATTTGGAACGAAGAGTAAAAGAACACAATACTTCAAAACTTGGCGCCAAATACACTCATGCGCGCCGTCCGGTAAAATTAGTTTATTCCAAAAAATTTCGTAATCGTTCTACGGCTTCCAAAGCGGAAGCACAGATAAAGCAGATGAGCAGAACGGCAAAATTAAAAATTATAAAATTAAAAATTTAAAAATTTTACTATTCCCATGACCCAAGAAGAAGCGCTGGCCATACTCAAAACTGGCGCCAATGTTTTTTTAACCGGAGAACCCGGAGCAGGCAAGACTCATACTATAAATCAGTATGCGTCTTATTTGCGTGAGCGGGGGATAGAGCCGTCGATTACTGCTTCCACCGGTATTGCCGCTACTCATATTGGTGGTATGACCATTCATTCTTGGAGTGGTATTGGTATTAGAAATTATTTAGATAAATATACTTTAGACAAAATTACTACTACGGAATATCTTACCAAACGAATCAAGAGAGCCAAAGTGTTGGTGATAGATGAAGTATCAATGCTCGGGCCGGAAACTTTTTCTATGGTGGAAGCGGTGTGCCGCGCCATTCGCCAAAACAATGACGCGTTTGGCGGACTTCAGGTAATTTTAGTTGGAGATTTTTTTCAACTTCCGCCGATTGTAAAAGGAGGAATAAATCCAAGCGCGCAAACCACAATGTTGGAGACTCCCAAAGCGCGATTTGCTTATGATTCTCCGGCCTGGAAAAGAACCAACCCGATGGTTTGTTATCTTACCGAACAACATCGTCAGGACGACAGCGCATTTTTGGACTTGCTCTCTGCGATTAGGAGTAATAATTTCAACGATAATCATCTGTCGCAAATCATCACTAGAAAAATTATTGCTGACGACATGCCGGACAAAGCCGTTAAACTTTATACGCATAATTTAAATGTAGATCGCACCAACGACGCCATGTTGGAAACTTTTTCCGGCCACCCGGTAACTTTTACTATGAAAACAAAAGGCGCGCCGATGTTGGTGGAAACTTTGCAGCGCGGATGTTTATCGCCGTACAATTTGATTTTAAAAGTGGGAGCCAAAGTAATGTTCACTAAAAATAATCCAAAGGGAGGATTTGTAAATGGCACGTTGGGCACGGTAGAAAGTTTTGATAAATATATCGGCATGCCAATAATTAAAACCAATGATGGCCGAAAAATTACCGCAGAACAAATGGATTGGACCATAGAAGAAAATGGTAAAGCCCGGGCCACAATTTCACAGCTACCACTTCGTTTGGCATGGGCGATTACAGTGCACAAAAGCCAAGGAATGAGTCTTGATGAAGCTGTTGTGGATCTAAGCGAGGTATTTGAGTATGGGCAGGGGTATGTGGCTCTCTCGCGTGTGCGGCGTTTAAAAGGTCTGCATTTGCTTGGTTGGAATGAAATGGCATTTCAGGTACATCCGGAAGTGTTAAAAGAAGACAATGCCTTCCGCGCCAGTTCCGAAGCGTCCTTAACCGCCTTCGCGCAAATTTCTCCGGAGGAACTGCAAAAAATGCAGGATAATTTTGTAAAAGCGTGCGGGGGCAATACTACCTCGCACAGTATTCCTCCCCTACAAGGGGAGGGGCAGGGGGAGGGGTTTTCGGCAAAGGCAAAAAAGAAAAAAGGCCTCCGCTTTGGCAAAATCCGGGAAAAACACCCGAATGCATTTCGATCTTGGACCCAAGGGCAGGACAAAGAATTGGAGGAATAATGTTATCCACAGCCAGTATTATTATTGCTTG
>LBZW01000008.1:12676-23347 GCA_000993955.1 Candidatus Nomurabacteria bacterium GW2011_GWA2_40_9 | reverse complement strand
CTCCATTCAGGATACCTTTCTTTAATCCTCTGTGCTTTCAGATGAACATTTTTAATACTTACGGTGTATATCGGCTCAATGAACGACACTCGTAGCTTAAATATTTTAAGACCTTCCGAAAGATTTGAGTTTGGCTAGAAGGGAGTTTTTTTCTACATAGGATTTTATATGTTTTTTTGCTATATTTGTTTTTGTATTTTCAAGCCATTTACTAGAAGGGTGGGCATCTGCTTTGTCTATTATCTCTACTATGTCACCGTTTTTTAATTTTGAAAAAATTTGAGACATCTTGCCGTTTATTTTTACTCCAGATACATGATTTCCTAAATCGGAATGTATCGAATAAGCAAAATCTATCGGACTACTGTTTTCTGGCAGGTCCACCACATCACCTCGTGGTGTGAGAATAAAAATGCGGTCATTAAAAAAATCCATCTTTAAGTGTTCAAAGAAACTCTGTGGTTTATTTGGATTGTAATTTAGTTCTTTTAGCTCTTCTAGCCATTTAAATTTTTCTTTATCATCATTTTTTTTCTTTTTAGCATTTTCTTTGTAAGCAAAGTGAGCTGCTATACCATAAGCTGCTTCGGCATGCATTTCTTTTGTTCGTACTTGTATTTCAGCTATTCCATTTTTACCTGTAAATACAGTGGTGTGTAGGGATTTGTAACCATTTGGTTTTGGTAGGGAAATATAATCTTTTATTCTACCTTGGATAGGCTTCCAGAGTGAATGTATCAGCCCTAATATGTGATAACATTCTTCTAAAGTGTCCACCACCACGCGTATAGCTATGATGTCATGGATTTTATCTATATCCATATCATATCGTTGGAGTTTCCTCCAGAGGCTGTATTTTGTTTTTACTCTGTAACTAATCTCATCAAATTTTATATTTTCTTTTTTCAATTCTGCTTCCAATGCATTCCTGATTTCTTCCAAATCTTTGTGATATTCTACTTCTTTTTCTTTGAGCATATCTGTAACTAGTTTGTATTCTTTTGGATATGCATAAGGAAAAGCTACTTCTTCTATTTCACTTTTGAGTTTTCCCATTCCCAGTCTGTTTGCGAGTGGTGCGTATATCTCTATGGATTCTATGGCTATGCGTTCTCTCTTTTCTTCTCGAATATACTCTAGTGTTCTCAAATTGTGAAGTCTGTCAGCGAATTTAATAATAACGACACGCAAATCATTTGCCATAGCCATAAAGAATTTTCTCAAACTTTCTACATGCCTCTCGTGACCTCTGTATTTTAATTTTCCTAGTTTGGTAACTCCTTTTATCAAAAATAATATTTCATTACCAAATTCTTTTTCTATCTCTTGTTCACTCACTTCAGCATCTTCTAATACATCATGCATAAATCCAGCAGCTATGGTGTTTGCATCCATACCTTGTTTGGCTAGAATTTTCGCTGTCTCATACACATGAATAAAATACGGTTCACCACTGAGCCTTTTCTGACCTTCGTGAGCTTTTTTAGCAAAATGAAAGGCTTTGTCTATCAGAGTCTTGTCTTTTTCAGAGATTTCTCCCTCTATTTCGTTTAGTATATCTTTAATATCAGACATGAAAATATTATAACATTAAAATTTATTTCATCAATTTGTGTGGGTTATGCATTTTACATGCCTTATTACTACATCTTTCCGGAATGGTTTTAGTGCCCAGCATCATCAAACTGCCACATTCTTTACAAATATTTTCAGTAGGTTTCGCTTTCATTGCAAATTTACAATCTGGATAACTAGCACAAGAATAAAATATACCAAATCGCCCCTTGCGTTCCATTATTTTATTTTTTCCACATGTCGGACATGTGATATCTGTCATCTTTCTCTTCTTTTCTTCTTCGTCTTCCTTTATAAATTTACATTTTGGATAACGAGAACAAGATATAAAACTCCCTGATCCGTCATGTCTCTCTCGGATGACTAGCTTGCCACCTTGAACCTTCTTCTTTTTTTCGCCTGCCTGCGCGGGCAGGCCACAGAGTGGGCACATCTCACCGATTTCTTTTGGACCTTCTAATTCTTTCCCATCGAGCATAAGCGCCCCTGCACAGTCTGGGTAATTTAGACAAGAATAAAATTTTCCCGCACGAGAAAGCTTGACCATCATCTTGCCTCCACATTTTGGACACACTATATTATCTGGTGCATCGCCCAGGTTTGTGGCTTTTTCTAATTTATCTTTTGCTTTAACTTCTTTCAAAAATGGACCGTAGAAATCTTTTAATACTTTTTCGTATTCACTCTCCCCACGAGATATCTCGTCTAGCTGGTCTTCCATGCCGGCTGTAAATGTGTCTGATATATATTCTGCAAAATTATTTTCCAAGAAATCTGACACCACTTCACCTACATCGGTAGGGAACAAGGTTTTGCCTTCTTTTTTCACATATTCTCTTTCCTCTAGAGTTCGCATAATAGAAGCATAAGTACTAGGTCTGCCGATACCCCTACTTTCTAATTCTTTGACCAGTCCGGCTTCACTGTATCTACATGGTGGTTCTGTGAACTTTTCTAATTTTTCTAGATTTAGTAGTTTCAATTTTTCACCTACAATACACTTTGGCAATTCTACATCTTCCCCTCGTGCTGCAGAATCTACTTTTAGCCATCCTCCAAACAATAGTCGTGACCCTACAGCAGAAAATGCAGGCAATTCGGGTGTTGGACACCAATCCGTCGGGTGTCCAACACCCGAATTGCTAATAATAGCTGTTATTTTTGTTTTCAATAATTTTGCATCTGTCATCTGAGAAGAAACTGCTCGCTCCCAGATCAGTCTGTAGAGTTTTTGCTGTTCTTCGGTGCCAGCATGCAGGACATCTATGTGTGTTGGGCGGATGGCTTCATGAGCTTCTTGGGCATTCTTTGATTTTGTTTTGTAAATTCTTGCTTCTGCGTATTCTACCCCGTGTTCTTTTTTTACAAAAGCAATTATCTGAGCCTGGGACAGAGCAGAGAGATTTGTGCTGTCTGTACGCATGTATGTTATGTGTCCTGCTTCATAGAGCTTTTGGGCCAGTTGCATAGTGCGAGAAGGGGAATACCCTAGTCTGGAACTGGCAGTCTGTTGTAATGTAGAAGTAGTAAAAGGTGCGCGTGGTACGCGTTTTTGTTCAGATTCTTTTACACCACTTACAACCCAAGAACCCTTTTTGCCCAATTCCATTATTTTATCTACCAACTTTTCATCTCGTGGCTCTTCTTCGCATTCTAGGCGAATTTTCTCTCCTCCTTTTTGAGGAGGAGTGCCCTTTAGGGCGAGGTGGTTCTTTTTTGAATCACCACCCCCTACCCCCTCCTCCACAAGGAGGGGAGTTTCGAAATCCCCAAACAATCTCCAGAACTTTTCCGGCACAAATGCCCTTATTTCTCTTTCTCTCTCCATTATTATTCTTAGAGCAGGGGATTGAACTCGTCCAGCAGAGAGTCCATAGCGTACTTTCTTCCAGATTATCCCTGACAAGTCATAACCTACTAGGCGGTCTAAAACTCGGCGTGCTTCTTGTGCTTTGCGAAGTGCTGTATCTATTTCTCGCGGATGTTCCAATGCTTCTTCTATAGCTTGTTTTGTAATTTCATGAAAAGTTACTCTCTGTATCGGAGCTTTTACTTTTTTGTCAGCATTCAATAATTCTTCTATATGCCAAGCGATAGCTTCTCCTTCACGGTCAGGGTCTGTGGCGAGCATTATTGAAGTAGCTTTTTCTGCCAGAGATTGTAATTCGTGCACGACTTTTTCTTTGCCTTTTGATATCTCATAATGTGGAACAAAGCCTGCTTCTATATCTATTGCCTTCTTGTTCGACTTTGGTAAATCGCGAATATGTCCCACAGAAGCACGCACTGTAAATGCACCTTCGAGATATTTCTCGATAGTTTTTGCCTTTGAAGGGGACTCTACGATAAGTAATTTCATTCACATAGTATTACACGAATTATATTTTTTTAGCAACATTAATATATTCTAATCTCCCCGAGCTCTTCTTTTATTAGACCTTTTATCTCCATAATAGACAGAAGCGAATTCGCATGCTGGATAGGCATGCCGAGTGCACGGATGAGTTCGTCCCGTGGGAGTGGTTCGCGAAGTATTTTTAATACATTTTTCTCTTCTAGATTTGCATCTTCAAAAAGATTTTTCTGTTTGCTTTCTTTATCTGTTTTAAATCCTAACGCTTCGAGTATATCTTCGGAGGAGGTGATAGGAGTAGCACCTTGGCGGATGAGTCTGTTTGTCCCTTTTGAATTGAGAGAATAGATAGACCCAGGCACTGCAAGTACTTCACGATTGTAATCCAGTGCCATTCGTGCGGTGATGAGGGTGCCAGATTTCTCTTCTGCTTCTATGATGAGTGCTGCTTTGGAGATACCTGCCACCAGTCTGTTTCTCATCGGAAAACTCCAGAGGGTGGCTTTGAATTCTGGTTCAAATTCTGATATGAGGCACCCACCAGAGTCAATTATTTTCTCCATAAGTTTTTTGTTTGGGTGATAGGACAGTGCTATATTTGAAATACCAGACCCTGGAAATGCCATAGGGAAAAGTCCGTTTTCAAGTGCGGTTTCGTGACTGACCGCATCTATCCCCATTGCCAGTCCAGAAACTATAGCTATGGGGTAGCCCTTGAGCCCTGCTATGAGTTTCCTGACTGCATCTTTGCCATAGGTAGTGCATTTTCGTGAACCAACTACAGCTAGGTGGATAGTGCCCTTGGGTGGAAGATTACCCCACAGATACAACTTTTTGGGTGGCTGGGGAATTTCCAATAAATCTTTTGGAATACTTTCTTTTTCTAAAATTTTTAAATTAATTTTCATACTGTAATGCAAAAAGCAAAAGTATATCTTTCAAAAAGCACACATAAAATTCTGCTGAATTTTTGCTCTACTCGGCTACCCGCCTGTGCAAGGCTTTTTTCAAGACATACTTTTACTTTTTGCATTTTGTAATTATAACAACTTATTATATAATATAAAATATGTTAGATATTAAATTTATCCGTGAAAATAAAGACGTGGTGCAGGCAGGTGCTGTGAAAAAGCATGTGGACATAGACATAGACAGACTCATCATTCTGGATGACGAACGATTGAAAGTCCTAAAAGAAGTAGAAGACCTCCGCGCAGAAGTGAACAAAGTCTCAAACAGTATCAGCCGTGATCAAGACGGTGCTACCAAAATGCAACTCATAGAGGAGATGCGTCTAGTAAAAGACGACATAAAAGAAAAAGAAGAAAAATTAAAACAAATTATGGAAGAGTGGCAGAAGATCATGCTCCAAGTTCCAAACATACCTGATATGTCTGTTCCAGACGGTATAACAGACCAAGAAAATCAAGAAATAAAAGTGTGGGGAGAAAAACCAAATTTTACCTTTGAGCCAAAAGACCATGTGGAAATAATGAATACTCTCAAGATGGTGGACTTTGAGAGGGGGACAAAAGTGCATGGTTTTCGTGGATATTTTTTAATGGGTGATGGAGTTAGATTATCTTTTGCTATTTGGAATTATGCTTTAGAATTTTTTTCTGCTCGCGGATTTTCACCTGTATTACCTCCTGTAATAGTAAGAAAACAAAATCTCTATGGTACAGGACATTTACCTGGAGATGTAGAAGACTATTATATGACTCAAGACGGAGATGCATTAGCAGGAACTGCAGAAATACCAGTAACAGGAATGCATCAAGGTGAAGTGCTGGACTTTGAATCGTTGCCTATTAAATATTTAGGATTTTCTCCGTGTTTCAGAAGAGAAGCTGGAAGTCATGGTAAAGATGTAAAAGGTCTTATTCGAGTTCATGAATTTTATAAATTAGAACAAGTAATACTTTGTGAAGCAAATCATGAAGTATCTGTAAAATTTCATGATGAAATAAACAGAAACACTGAAGAATTTATAGAATCTCTGGGTATTCCTTATCATACAGTTATAAATTGTGGTGGAGACTTAGGGTTAGCTCAAGTCAAGAAATATGACATAGAACTTTGGGTTCCAAAAGAAGAGAAATACAGAGAGATAAGCTCTGCTTCTTATTTCCATGATTTTCAGTGTAGAAGATTTGGTATAAAATATAAAAATAAAGAAGGTAAATTAAATTATGTGCACTCATTGAATTCCACAGCTGTTCCTACTCCTAGAATACTGGTTTCTCTAGTAGAAAACTACCAGCAAGAAGACGGTTCTATACTCATACCAGAAGTATTACGCCCATACATGGGAGGGCAAGAATACATAAAAATTAAATAATTTACTATGCAAAATAATAAAACTTTCAGCTCTCCACGACTACTGGAACTAAAAAGAAAAAGACAAAAAATTTTAAGAAATAAGATACTCATCTTCTTTTTTCTATCTGTAATTTTATTTTTTGGACTTTCTTTTACAACCCGCTTCGAGAAAATAAATATAAACAACATAGAAGTAGTAGGCAACAAGGTACTAGATACAGAGCTTATAAAAGATTTAATCACAAAAGAAATGGAGGGGCATTACTATTTCATAGTTCCTAAAACTAGTGTATTGTTCTATCCAAAAAATCAAATAGAAAGAGTTTTGTCTAAAAAATTTAAAAGAATTAAAGAAATTTCAGTAGAAGTAAAAAATGAACAAATCCTAGAAGTATATCTATCAGAAAGAAAGGCAACTTATACTTGGTGCGGAGAAAACATACCAACAGATGAAGAAAGTATCACAAAAGAAGACTGTTATTTTATGAGTAGTGATGGGTATATTTTTGACAAAGCACCATATTTTTCTGGGGCAGTATATTTTAAATTTTATGGAGCGGGGAGGGTGGGGTCATTGTTTTCATCAGAGAATTTTAATGATTTAATTTCTTTTAAAGATAGTGTAATTTCTATGGGACTGCAACCAAATACTTTTAATGTGAAGAAGGATGGGGACATAGAGCTTTACCTCGCATCAAATTCTTCTATTTTAAATTCTCCAAAAATTCTTTTCAAAAAAGACGGAGATTTAATCAAAATAACAGAAAACTTACAAGCAGCAGTAATCACGGACCCTCTGAAAACAAATTTAAAAGACAAATATGATACACTCTTATACATTGACCTTCGTTTTGGAAATAAGATATATTACAAATTTCGTTAATTTATAAGGGCTATCGGGTGTTATTATGAAAAATTTTTGGGAAAACATTCATAAACCTTTTTTTGTGCTCGCTCCCATGGCAGATGTGACAGACTGTGCATTTCGACAGATAATGGCAAAATATGGCAAGCCGGATGTTTTCTGGACAGAGTTTGTGTCTGCAGATGGACTTGCGCACCCTGTCGCTCGGGAGAAACTGCTGATCGATCTAAAATACGGGGAAAACGAACACCCAATAGTAGCGCAGATATTTGGAGGCAAACCAGAAAATATAAAATCTGCTTCAAAACTTTGCAAAGAACTGGGTTTTGATGGTGTGGACATAAATATGGGCTGTCCAGATAAATCTATAGGGAAGCAATGTGCAGGAGCAGCGATGATGAAAGATTTGAATTTGGCTAGGAAAGTAATTCAGGCAGCTAAAGAAGGTGCGGGTAGCCTACCTATATCAATCAAAACTCGGATTGGTTACAATAAAAATGAGATAAACACATGGATACGAGCACTGCTAGAGCAAGATATAGCAGTGCTGACTGTACACTTGCGTACCAGAAAAGAAATGTCTGATGTGCCTGCCCACTGGGAAGTGATGAGAGATATTGTAAAAATGCGAGATGAATTAGGTAAAGAAACTCTGATCATCGGCAATGGAGATGCCATAGATGTTGATGACGCTAGAAAGAAATGCGAAGAAACTGGTTGTGATGGTGTCATGTTTGGCAGAGCAATATTTGGGAATCCGTGGCTTTTTTCACAGAAGTATCCTTTAGTCTCACAAAAACTTAAAGTTTTAGTAGAGCACACAAAACTTTTTGAAAAAATACTTGGGGGACATAAAAATTTTGCAATTATGAAGAAACATTACAAGGCATATGTAAATGGTTTTGATGGGACAAAAGAACTCCGAGTAAAACTAATGGAAACAAAAAATGCGAAAGAAGTAGAAAGTGTAATTTTGAATTTTTTGAAATAAAAATGCTATAATCAAAATTATGAGTGAAAATAATTTAGCTTTATATAGAAAATACAGACCAGATACTTTCGCAAAAGTTATCGGTCAAGATCATATTGTAAGTATTCTTGAAAGCTCTGTAAAGAATGATAAAGTATCTCATGCTTATCTTTTTGTCGGTTCTCGAGGCACAGGGAAAACTTCTGTAGCACGTATTTTTGCAGAACAAATAGGTGTTACAAAAAATGATTTATACGAGATAGACGCCGCTTCAAACAGAGGCATAGAAGATATAAAAGAACTCCGAGACGGTGTGCGAGTACTGCCTTTTGATTCTAAATATAAAATATACATCATAGATGAGGTGCACATGCTTTCAAAAGACGCATGGGGTGCGCTACTCAAAACTCTGGAAGAGCCACCAAAACATGTAATATTTATCCTAGCTACCACAGAACTGCACAAAGTTCCCGAAACTATTATCTCTCGCTGTCAGGTGTTTAATTTTAAAAAGGCCAGTGATGTGTCTCTTAAAAATATTTTACACGATGTAGCAAAAAAAGAAGGCTTCACACTAGAGGCTGGGGTGGCTGAACTACTGGCAATACTTGCAGACGGGTCTTTCCGTGACGGGTTGGGAGTTTTACAGAAAGTATTAAACTTTTCAACTTCAAAAAATAAAAAAATAACCAAAGAAGAAGTAGAAAAGATTACTGGCACACCGAAAACAGTACTCGTAAATAATTTTATCTCTGCCATAGCGCACGAAGATGTAGCAACTGGCATAGAGACAGTAGAGAAAGCAAATGAGGAAAATCTGGATATGAAGCTATTTCTAAAACTAATAATCCTAAAATTCCGCATGGCTGTGGTACTGCGTTATGCTCCAAAATTAGAAGCTGAGATGCGAGGGGATCTGAGTGATGAAGATTTGATTTTCCTCAAAAACCTAATAAAAGAAGACACCAAAGGCATGCTCCGATCCAAAGCACTCTCTGTGCTCCTAAACGCTTATGCAGACATTGATAATGCCTTTATAAATGGATTGCCAATAGAACTTGCCATTATTAAAATATTAGAGCAAGATAAAGAATAGTGTTTTAATATTGGGGGATCGTCTAACGGTAGGACAGAGGCCTTTGAAGCCTTTAATCTAGGTCCGATTCCTAGTCCCCCAGCAGTGTTGAGAATTCTCAAGTTTTAAATGTGTTACAATAGAAGTATTATTAATTTAATAAAATAAATTTATGGCAAAAGGAATGGGAGCGAGAAAAGAAAAAAAGAAACCAAAAAAAGTAAAGAAGTAGTTTGTTGAAATAAATAGAAAAAAGAAGTATTATGAATTATATGCTTCTAGATTTATTTAAAATATTTGTTCCTACGACCCTAGCGTTTTTCTTGGGTATATTTTTCACACCATTTGCTACGCATTTTTTCTACAAGTACAAGATGTGGAAGAAAAAGCCACGAAACGAAATAAACACATCTCCCGAATTTAAATCTATTCATTCCCAAAAAGAAAAAAACGAAATTTCTGTGCCTTGTGTAGGAGGAATAATCATATGGGTTTCTGTACTTCTTACTATTTTTTTAATTTATATTTTATCGATACTTTTTCCAGAGAGTATTTTTGTAAAGTTAAATTTTTTTAGTCGCTCTCAAACATTAATACCGATAGCTATATTTATACTTGGTTCTTTCTTTGGGTTGATTGATGACATATTAGAAATAAATGGAAAATCGCATATCACTAGGCACTCTGTGTGGTACACCAGAAGTAAGATTTTTACTATTATCATACTTGGCTTACTCTCAGGTCTTTGGTTTTATTACAAACTAGGTATGTCTGGAGTACATATTCCATTTGATGGCACTCTGTATTTAGGGATTTTATTTATCCCTTTTGTAATTTTTATTATGTTTGCTACTTTTTCAAGCGGAGTGATAGACGGTATAGACGGACTCTCTGGCGGGGTACTCGCTTCTATTTTCACTGCATACAGTGTGATCGCTTTTACCAACAATCAAATAGACCTGGCAACACTCTGTGGAGCTATCACAGGGGCGATACTAGCTTTTCTGTGGTTCAATATTCCTCCTGCCAGATTTTACATGGGAGAGACAGGGATGATGCCACTCACTATCACTCTAGCCACTGTGGCCTTTTTAACTGACTCAGTGCTACTTTTACCTGTCATCGCCTTTGTGCTTACTGCCACATCATTCTCATCAAGTGCGCAGATATTGTCTAAAAAATTATTTGGTAAAAGAATTTTTAAAGTTGCACCACTGCATCATCATTTTGAAGCTATTGGTTGGCCGTCTTACAAAGTCACTATGCGTTTCTGGGTATTGTCTATTGTCTTTGCAATTATTGGAGTAATTTTATTTGTGATTAGTTAATTAAAAAATTATTTTAAATATGATATGCAGAAAATAAAAGAAAATGTCGTAAATAGAAGTAAAGACAAAAAAATTGATAGCTTTTTTCTTACTACTGTGCTCATTCTCATTTTCTTTGGCATGGCGATGTTTATATCTGCATCTTTGGGGATACTGGTAAAAAATCAACAGACATTTTACGGG
>LBZW01000008.1:0-12667 GCA_000993955.1 Candidatus Nomurabacteria bacterium GW2011_GWA2_40_9 | reverse complement strand
CAAGATAGATTATAAATTTTGGCGAAAATACGCATTGTACTTTTTTTTAGCTTCTATACTCCTCACCTCTGCTGTGTTTATACCATCTCTTGGCTGGAGTCATGGAGGAGCGCTGAGGTGGATAAATATCGGATCCTTTTCTTTTCAGCCAGTTGAGATTTTAAAATTTACTTTTATTATATATTTTGCGGCGTGGTTGTCTTGGGCTAAAAATAGAGTGCAAGATTTTAAATTTGGTATTTTACCGCTTGCTATATTGCTAGGTGTTATAGCTTTTATTTTACTCAAACAACCCGACACAAAAAGTTTTATCCTCATAACTGTCATTGGTATAGCTATGCTTTTTATTTCTGGAGTCCCTTATAAATATATTTTTGGATTAGGAGCTATAGCTATCATATTTTTAGGGACTCTTGTTTTCTTTAAACCTTATCTACAGGAGAGAGTAAAGACTTTTATAGACCCATCTTCTGACCCTAGGGGTTCGTCTTATCAAGTTCAACAATCACTCATAGCTATAGGTTCTGGCGGTATATTTGGCAGAGGGTATGGACAAAGTATTCAAAAATTTAGTTATCTGCCAGAGCCACAAGGGGATTCTATTTTTGCTGTAATCGGCGAAGAACTAGGCTTAGTAGGTGGTATCGCCACTATATTACTCTATTGCATTTTTGCCTTACGAGGAATGAAAATAGCCAGCAATTCACCAGATTTATTCAGTAGACTTTTAGTGTCTGGAATTGTTATACTTATTACTGTCCAGTCATTTATGCATATTGCTTCTGTTAGTGGAGTGTTTCCTCTGACTGGAGTACCACTGCCTTTTATGAGCCACGGGGGGACTTCACTCATGATATATCTGACAGCCATAGGCATAGTTTTACAAATATCAAAATATCAGAAAATAAATTAGGTTCTAGCTTCTAGGTTCTAGAGAATTTTAAATCACTAGCAACTAGTCACTAGCAACTAGCAACTAAAATATGAATTCAGAAACTAAAATATGTCAAAACTGTAAAAAGGATTTCGCTATCGAGCCTGAGGATTTTTCGTTTTATGAAAAAATAAAAGTCCCACCACCGACATGGTGTCCTAATTGTAGACACTATCAACGTGTTTTAAATAGAAATCCAAACAAACTCTGGCATCGTCAATGTGTGTGCGATAAAAAGCATGCTCACCATGCAGGAAATTGTGAAGTAGAATTTGAAACTTCATACTCGCCAGATCGTCCCGAAATAGTGTATTGTGAAAAGTGCTATCAGCAGGAAGTATATTAGGTTATAATAAATTTATGAAAGTTAAAAAAGGAAATTACGCATTTATAGACGCACAAAATGTACATTTAGGAATAAAATCCTTAGGTTGGGATTTAGATTGGAAAAAATTTCGCATACACCTTAAAGAAAAATATAATATTACTACAGCTTATCTATTTATTGGATTCATTCAAACAAACCAAAATCTCTATTCGAGCTTACAAAAAGCTGGATATATTTTGATATTTAAACCTATAATTTTTGACGGGGAAGGTAAAGTTAAGGGTAATTGCGATGCTGATTTAGTTTTACATTCCGTACTTGAAAAGGATAATTATGATAAAGCAATTATTGTAACAAGTGACGGTGACTTTTATTCTCTCGTTAGATATTTATACGAGAATCATAAGCTTTTGTGTGTATTAAGTCCGTATGTAAAAACTTGCTCAAAACTCCTAAAAAAAGAAGCTAAAGAAAAGATATATTCAATGGATAATTTAAAGAAAAAACTTAGAAAAGGAGCTTAAATAGAAATGCACCGCGTAGACACAAAAGACTACGAGATGCATTTCCTTATGGATACTTTATATTGTATCAAATAAAAAATATATGTCAAACAAAAAAAGTGTAAAATAAAATTATTAAAATAATGCTCAAACATCTTAATCAATAAATTTTATGAAAATAGTATTCACAGGAGGGGGAACAGGGGGGCATTTTTATCCGATAATTGCTGTGGCCCAAAAAGTAAATCAAATAATAGACAATGATAAAATCATAGGGGCAAAGCTCTACTATGTGTCAGACAGTCCCTATGACAAGGAAGCCCTATTTGAGAATAGACTGAGCTTTGAAGAGGTGGGTTCTGGTAAAATGCGTACTTATTTTTCTTTAAAGAATTTCATAGATTTATTCAAGATATTTTTTGGTACACTTGGTGCAATCTATAAAATATTTTCTATATATCCAGATGTTGTTTTCGGCAAGGGTGGCTATGCTAGTTTTCCAACTATTTTAGCAGCGAGAATTCTCCGTATACCGATACTCATCCATGAATCAGATTCTGCGCCTGGACGAGTCAATAAATGGGCAGGACATTTTGCTAAACATGTGGCTGTTTCTTTCAAGGAAGCAGCGAGTTATTTTCCAAAAGAAACTGTAGCGTGGACAGGGCACCCTATCCGTACAGAGATAGAGCACCCCTCATCCAGGGACAAAGCACTTGATCATTTCAAATTAGAATCTGGTCTTCCTGTGATATTTATACTTGGTGGTTCTCAAGGTGCAGAACTAATAAACAATGCTATTTTGGATGCACTACCTATCCTCACCACAAAATATCAGATTATTCACCAAACTGGAATAAACAATTTTAAATTGGTAACAGGTCAAGCAAATGTAGTCTTGGCCAACAATCCAAACAAAGCGCGGTATATGCCAATAGCATTTTTAAATCCGCTCACTTTAAAAAATGCAGCTGGTGCAGCTAGTATTATCATCTCTCGTGCAGGGTCAACGCTCTTTGAGATAGCGTCTTGGGGAGTGCCTTCTATACTCGTACCATTTACAAATTCAAATGCAGACCATTCTATGAAGAATGCTTTTGCCTATGCTCGTGCTGGTGCATGTAGTGTGATAGAAGAGATGAATCTGACCGCAAATATAGTAATATCAGAAGTTGATAGACTGATAAATGACAAAAAACTTTACGAACATATGGTGCACAGCACAAAAGCATTTGCCAAACCAAACGCATCAATGAAAATTGCCCGCGAACTAGTGGACATGGCTCTGGCTCATGAAGAGAAATAATACAAACCCCTCCTATTTTATGCTATAATATAAGTATGTCAGAAAAAATTATCACAAGATTTGCACCAAGTCCTACAGGGTTTATGCATTTAGGTGTATACCGCACTGCTATATTTTCGTATTTATATGCAAAGAAAAATGGGGGGTCTTTTGTGCTTCGTATTGAAGATACTGATAAAGAACGCTCAAAAAAAGAATATGAAGAAAATATAATAAAGAGTTTAGCATGGCTCGGTCTAAAATATGATGCATTTTATAGACAGAGTGAACACATAAATAAACACAGAAAATATTTAGAAAAAATGATTTCAAATGGAAATGCTTATATATCCAAAGAAACAGCAAAAGACGGTAGTGGAGTTATGAAAGAATTGGTTAGATTCAAAAATCCAAATATTGATGTAACTTTTCATGATGAGATAAAAGGTGATGTGACGATGAATACCACAGATCTGGGAGACTTTGTAATAGCAAAAAATTTAGAAGAACCACTTTTTCATTTGGCCGTAGTGGTGGACGATTTTGAGGCAGGTATAACTCATGTGATCAGAGGAGAAGACCACACTTCAAATACTCCGAGGCAGATACTCATACAGCGCACTATTGGTGCTCCTACACCTGTGTATGCACATTTACCACTTGTATTGGGAGCAGATAAGCTTAAATTATCAAAACGCCGTGGAGCTTTACCTGTCACAGAATACAAAAAACTAGGGTATTTGCCTGAAGCCATACTAAACGGCGTGTCTTTTGTAGGGTGGAATCCTGGGACAGAGCAAGAAATATTTACTCATGATGAATTGGTAGAGGCGTTTGATTTAACAAGAGTTCAAAAAAGTCCAGCTGTTTTTAATCAAGATAAATTAGATTGGTTTAATAAAGAGCATATGAAAAAGCTATCAGAAAAAGAACTGGAGCAAAATATTTTTGCTCATCTGCCAGTAGAATTACAAAAAAAAAAATTAATCCCAATTATAGCAGACAGGATTTCAAAGTGGAGTGATATAGATACTATGGTGGGGGCAGGGGAGTTAGACTTCTTTTACAAGGCTCCAGAATATGACAAAGCTAAATTAATTTTTAAAAATTCAAATGAAGAAAATACAAAGAAAGCTCTAGAAATAGCAATAAAAGTTCTCTCTGATATAGACGCAGAAAAATTTGATCAAGAAAATATTAAAAATTCTCTGATGCTTGTAGCAGAAAATATGAGTTCAAGAGGGGAGTTGCTGCACCCTGTACGCTTCTGCCTGTCAGGGCTCGACAAATCTCCAGACCCTTTTATTATTTCAGAGATTTTAGGCAAAAATGAAACACTTCAAAGATTACAAAAAGCAATACGGTGAGAGCTTTAGGCTCTGGCTAGAGCCTAAAGCTCTCACTGGAATCTTTCTAGGAGTAATTTTTCTAGTATTTTTTTCTGTTTCTTTTGCAGAAACAGCTGAAGAGGTAAGAAACAAAATAGATGCAAAAAGTGCTGATATAATAAAATTAGAACAAGAGATAAAAGCATATCAGAATGAGCTCGATGGGCTAGGCAAACAAAAGTCCTCACTTTCTAGTTCTATCAAGCAACTAGACTTGACTCGCAAGAAATTGATTGCCAGTATCTCTGTGACAGAAAATAAAATAGAAAGAACTAATTTAAAAATACAAAGTTTAGGTTCACAAATTGTAAATAAAGAGGATGCGATATTAAATAATACAAAAGCTGTTATTTCTGGTTTAAAAGCTATGAATGAATTTGAGTCTGCAAATATAGCTCAAACATTATTTTCTAAGACTGATTTTACTTCTATTTGGAATGATTTAGACGCTATAATTACTGTAAATGAAAAAGTAAAAGAAAAAATAGTAGAATTGAAACAAGTAAAAGGGGAGTTAGAAGACACTAGAGAAGAGACACTAACTGCTAAAAATGAACTAGAGCGACTCAAAAGAGAACTTGCAGACGAAAAGAAAATTGTAGATCAAAATACAACTCAAAAAAACAAACTCCTAAAAGAGACAAAGAACAGTGAGGCAAACTATCAAAAGCTTGTAAAAGATAGATTGGCTAAAAAAGAAGCTTTTGAGAAAGAACTCCGTGATTACGAATCACAACTTCAATACATATTAGACCCTTCAAAACTTCCAAATGCCGGAGTATTGAGTTGGCCACTTGATTATATATATGTGACTCAATATTTTGGAAAAACTGAAGCAGGGAAGCGACTCTATAAAAATGGCTCACACAACGGCATAGATCTGCGAGCTCCAGTAGGCACTGCGGTGAAAGCAATGGCAGATGGTATAATAGCAGGTACTGGGGATACAGATGTTCAATGTCCAGGAGTTTCTTTTGGTCGTTTTGTTTTAATAAAATACAATAATGGCCTGGCAAGTACTTTTGGACATCTTTCACTTATAAAAGTGAATACAGGTGATAAAGTATCTCGCGGAAAAATAATAGGTTATAGTGGCAACACAGGCTATTCTACAGGTCCGCACTTGCATGTATCAGTCTATGCCAAAGACGCTGTAGATTTGAAAACTTTACCTAGTAAATCATGCCCTGGAAAGGTCCTCACACAGCCTATTTCACCTATAAATGCATACTTAGACCCAATATTTTATTTAACTAAACTTTAAATTCAATTTTGCATCTAAAAGAACTTATGTTATTATTTTAAATATGAAGAAATTTAAATTACAAAATCAACAAGGGGGTTTCTTGGAAATAATTATCGCAATTATAATTATATTTCTAATTATGAAATACTTCGGTCTGACAATCACAGGAATGTTTGAGTGGGTAAAAAATTTATTTTATTCTATTTGGTAGTATGCACAAAAGATATATTGTGCGACATATATATATATTCTTTAAATACAGAGCATAAAGCACTTCCCTGTATAAGAATCTGGCATATGCCTAAATCTTATACTTACGCTAAAGATATATTTATTTACATGAGCTAGACAATTCGTAGCCTGCTTTTTCTGCATCTGTTTTTGTGCTGAAATAAACTTTATTTTCTTGTTTGATAGTTTTACCTGCAGAACAACCTATAGAATAGTACTTCTGTCCCCTGCTTGAGGCAAAGAAACTTTTGCCCACAGAGTTTGGAATAGCTGGAACTTTTTGGGTATTTTCTGTATTTACTTGAGAAATATTTTGACTATTTAAGTTTTGATTTTCAAATGAATCTAGAGTATTTAATGAATCTAGAGTATTTATCGTATTTGCCTGCTGGTCTGTATATTCAACTTTTAGCCCTTTATTTATATCTTCTTTAGACAACCTCCCTAGGCCAAATGAGCTCAACCCTACCAAGACAACAATAAAAACTACCATTATGTCCTTCCCTGCCTGGCTATTTAATTTGCTTTCAATAGATTGCTTGATTTTTTCCATAATATATCTTATACTGGTTGTATTGTTATTATTATATAACAATTGTTAATTTTTACTAGAACCTAGCAACTAATCCACAAACCAAATTTTATGGCACATAGAAAAGCCGGCGGAACCGCCAAAAACTTAAGAGACTCAAACCCAAAGTATCTAGGTACAAAGCTTGCTGACGGTCAAACTGCTCAACCAGGGTCTATCATCATCCGCCAGAGAGGCACAGTGATATTAGCTGGCAAGAATGTGAGTCAGGGTCGTGACCACACACTCTACTCTCTAAAAGATGGGAAAGTAAAATTCTCTTCTACTCGCAAAATTTCCTTCAACGGCAAAACTTCAGTCAAAAAGGTGGTGAGTGTAAACTAATCTTCAAAAAATCCCCGTTTGGGGATTTTTTAATTTATATATTTTTTACTATTAGCTTAAACGCTGATTTTTTGACTTGCCCTCCCGAATTTGAAGGGGTGCTTATTTGGATTGGGATTTCAAATTCTCCTAAATTTTTTATTGGTTTGTCTAGGATTATGAAATCTTCATTGATTTCTGCCCTGTGTTCTTTCTTCATGGCTTCTAAAATTTCTTTTTTATGAATAGAAGAGAAGAGACTTCCCTTTTCATTGGCTTTGCTCACTATTGTGATTACTTTTCCTTTTATTTCTTCCAGATTCTTCATGAGTAAGTCTTCTTGTACTTCCCTCTCTATTACCAATTCTTTTTGGCGTCTTGCGAGTTCAGCTATAGCTTTGTCTGTAGCTTTTTCTGCTAATTTTCTAGGGAGCAGAAAATTCTGTGCATAGCCGTTATTGACTTCTTTTACATCATGTCTCTTGCCTACTTTTGCTACATCTTTTAGAAATATTACTTTCATTTTGATTTACAGTGAGAGCTTTAGACTCTCTTGAGAGTCTAAAGCTCTCACTGGGGCCAGTTATTTAATAATTCTATTGCTTTGTCCATCTGAGGGTCTTTCTTTTCTTCAAAATCTTTCTTTGTATATTCTACTTTATAATCCGGAGTTAGGCCTTTTTCTGAAATAGAAACTCCATTTGGAGTGAGCCACTTTGCTACAGTTACTTTGAGTATCGTGTCTTCTGTTATTTCTACTACTTCTTGGACAGATCCCTTGCCATAACTCTGCTCTCCTACTAGCACAGCCTTTTTGTGGTCTTGCATAGCACCTGCGAGTATCTCAGAAGCAGAAGCAGAACCACCATCTATAAGTATGACAAATTTTAATTGATCATTAAATATATTGTATCCTGTACTTCTATATATTTTTTGTTTTATGTTTGCACCATAGTCTTCTATAATCACAGTTTTCCCATTGTCTAGAAACCATGAAGCCATATCTACTGCAGAGTCTAGGTACCCACCAGGATTCCCCCGTAGATCGAGTAGTAGCTTGTCAGTTTTTGATTTAGAAAATTTCTTCATCGCATCGCGGAATAAGTTTGCGGAGTTCGCAGAAAAACTATAGAGCCTTATCACAAACACACCGTCATTGCGAAACTCTGTATCTAAGGTGGGTACATTTATTATATCTCTAGTAACTTTTATTTCTCTGGGCTCTGTTTCTTCTTCTCTTAAAATAGTCAAAGTCACGGTAGTCCCCTTTTCCCCACGAATAAGCTTTATAGCTTTTTCTATACTCAAATCTGTAGTTATAGTATCATCAATTTTCAAAATTAAGTCTCCAGATTTTATACCAGCTTTGTAGGCAGGAGTGTCTTTTAATGGTGCTATGACTGTCAAAATTTTGTCTTTTATACCGACTTCCATACCTACTCCGCTAAAATTTCCAGCTATATCTTCTTCAAAGGATTTTGCTTCTTCTGGAGTAAAAAATACACTATATGGATCATTTAATGAATCAACTAATCCAGAGATAGCTCCGTATACTCTTTCTTGATTTGTCACCTCACTAGCATTTGGATATTTTTCGTTTATTGCATTCCATGTTTTCCAGAAAGATGAAAAATCTGCTTCACTGGAAACCGTAGCGTCCAAAGAATTGATTCTACTTATTTTTGCCAAGTCGTTATTTGCTCCCACATACACACCAAAACCAAAAAATAATATTACAAGTAAAGTAATAGTTAGGTGTCTATTTATTTTAAAATATCCTGAAATTTTATCCAACATTTTATTCTGATGTTATTTCTTTTTTAAGAAAATCTATATTTTCAGAAAAATTATCAAAAGTTTTCTTGCCTTTCTTTATGTTTTTTGAATCTTTATATATAATAAAACTTAAATAAATAAAAACCAAACCAGTGACGGAGAATAAAATACTCTTTAAAGTTGAGGGAAAACCTAAATACGGTAACACTGCGACCCAAATACCAAGTATTAAAAATATTCTTGCTTTTAACATTTGTTCATTATACCTTATAGTGAAATTTTTGCAAAATTTTACAAAAATTTAATTGGGCAAATCAAAATATTCTGGAGTCTCCCAATACATCCAGTCCAAGAAGCGTCGCATAACCACAGATGCACCAATAGCCCCACTCGCAGGTCCAGCCTCCATCATGACGGTAAATGCATATTTAGGGTTCTCGTAAGGGAAAAATCCTATCACCCAAGAATTTACTTTGTTCTTTGCTACACCGAGCTGTGCAGTACCTGTCTTTGCTGCTACTTTTATATACGGCACATTTAGCGACAGGGCTGTACCATAAGTCACAGTTTCTCTCATACCCTCATGAATTACATCAAAATGTTCTTTTTTTAGTCCCTCTATGGGTATGGATATTTCTTTTGTCTTATCTCCCAATATAAAATGTGGTGTCACGAGTGTGCCATAATTTGCTAGTGCTGCTGTAGCACGTGCCATCTGTATAGGGGTGACTTGGTACCCATATTGGCCGATAGATGTGTGATAAGTGTCCCCGATGCGCCATGGATCTCCTTTGAAATTTTTCGCTTTCCATTCTGGGCTGGGTATCGTTCCACCTTTTTCATCTGGCAGATCCACTCCTGTTTTCTCTCCTATTTTGAACAAACTAGAATATTTGCCTAAATTTAAAATTCCCAAACCTTTTTGTTCTTCAAATCCTCCACCTATACTGTAAAAATATACATCAGAAGAAACTGCCAAAGCTTCTCTCATTCCTGTCCAGCCATGTACTTTCCAATCTTTAAACACAGTTTCTTTTGTTTTATCATATGGATTAGGTATAGATATAGAGCCAGTAGAGAGTAGCTCTTTTTCGGGGCTTATTATCCCCTCTGTGAGTGCTCCTAATGCAAAGAATGGCTTTACTATAGATCCCGGGGTATAGAGCCCAGAGATAGTCCTGTCCAAGAATACTTTTCTTTTATCAGTCAAGTAACTATTTATTAAAATATTATCTTTACCGAAAGAAAGTACTTCGCCACTATATTCTGGAAAACTTGTCGAGGCTAAAATCTCACCATTTTTTACATCCATTATTATTCCAGCGCCACCAGAATAGTTGCTATCTTTTGCTAATTGCTGTATCAAAATGAATAATTCTTTTTGGATTCTAGAATCCAGCGTGGTGGCTAGATCTGCTCCACGTTTTGGAGGATTTACAATATTTTGATATTGTATTTCTCCGTGTACATCTGTTTCTATCATCTTTGCGCCGTTCTCACCTTTGAGCTGTTCACTATATACTTTTTCAAGTCCGTCTTTGCCGACAAATTCTGCTTGCCAATACTGCCCTTTTTTATCAGCAATAGGAGAACTGCCATATCCCAAAACATGTGAAAATCCTGGTGACATATAAGAACGCACTCCACTTGGAGGCAAGGCCTCCAAGTTGGTAGGTTCAGATATTTTCTTGTTCCAAGCAAGCTCGACTCCATTTCTATCGTAGATTATTCCCCTGTCTGCGAAAAGTATAACTTTTTCAAAAGTATTATTTTCACTACGCACAAAAAAAGCTTCCCCTTTTTTTATCTGAAGATACTGCAGTCTGCCTGTAAAGATTATTATAAATACTGCAAAAAAACCCCCTAAAAGGATTATATTTCTTTTTGAAATTGGTTTTTCTATTCGTCCTTCAAACTGTTGTTGGTCAAAATTTTGAATATTTTTAGAATCCAGAAAAATTTCGTCTGGTTCTACGAAAAAATTTGCGTTTTTTATTTTGTTTTTAGCCATCATTTTTCTTATCATTTTATTTTAAAGTGAGAGCTTTAGACTCTCACTAGGATTTTTGAGTTTCTTTTTCAAAAATTTAATTACAATTAAAATCAAAAAGGAAATGATAGAAGAAATAAAGGTTATTTGGAAATATCTCATCTCTCCTACACCATATAATAAATCTGATAAAAGAAACAGAGCTACAACTTCAAAAAAGTATGAGAAATAAATAATCCCCAAAACCCCTAAAATTACAGAAATCCAGAAAGGCAAAAATAGCACAGATAACAGCATAACTACAGAAAATATAATTCTTTTCCACATATACTCATATTACATTCTTTGAGATAAAATACAAATGAAACTAAAAATCTAATCTAAAAAATCTTTCTCCAAATAAAACGGAAAATTGTAGCCATAAGGATAAGTAAAAATCCGTAAAATAATACTTTTTGCTCAAATATCAGGGTTAAGATAGTCATGAGAAAAAGTTTTGCATAAGCAAAAGGTTTTTCAATTTCAAATTTTGAAAGATCTGCCACACTGCTAGAGCCAGTTGTTGTGCTTTCTTTTGGAGTATTTAGTAAAATGACTTCTTGATTAAATTCTTGTTTCTTTTCTTTTGCCAGAACACCGTTTGTTTTTCGAAAGTTTTCCAGCATTTCTACTGTGGCTATTATCAGTTTAGATATAAATTCTGGAGTTTTTTCGAGTATATTTTTTTTGATTTGGCTTACAGAAATAGATGCAGGTGTTTCTGAGGGTTTAGTCTCGGCTATTATGGCATGTATCGGAAACAAAAAAACTACAAAAAATAAACTTATTATAAATTTCTTAATTTGCATAGTTAGAATTATACAGCATATTTATTATTTTTTCCATATCTACAAATCTACTGTCGATACTGGCACCGAGAGTAGTCACTGCTATATCATGCTCGTTTTTATTTTTAAATATTATGGTCAGGTTGCCTCCTGCTAGATCAGTAAAGCCAGTTTTAGAAAAAATAATATTGGGTATTTTATCTACTATTATGTTTGTATTTTTTACTTTATGACTTATGCCAGACTCTGAATCTATAACTACTTCTGCCCTCGTAGTGCCTTTAAAAACTTCTGGATAAGTTTTTAAAGCATAGATTGCTAGAATATTTGCATCATAACTAGAAGCATAAGCACCTATTTTCTTTTCTGTATCAATTTCTTGATCAAGTCCAGTAGCATTCAAAAATAGTGTGTGTTTCATTCCTATACTTATAGCTTTATTATTCATTTTATTTATAAATTCTTTGTCATTTTCAGATATTGCTGTAGCGCCATCATTTGATGAGATAATCAAGGTAAATTTAATCAGATCAGTCATCTTCCATATTTCTCCTAGTAGAAGCCCGTATTCCCCTTCACTATCTATTGCATTTTTAGAAATATTTATATTTTTTTCATCACTTTCTTCTAGTGCTACAATCGCTGTCATGGTTTTTGTAAGTGAGGCCAGGGGTAAAGGTAGAGTGTCGTTTTCTCCGTAGATTTTTATCTTGCTTGTGGCATCATACACAGATACAGCTTTTGCTTCCAGTTCTAGATTTGCTAGATTATTTCTCAAAATTTCTAATTTTTTTAATTCTTCTCTTTTTACTCGGAGCACTTCTTCCCTCTTTACTTGCTCAAAAGTTTTTTTAAAATTACTAGAATTTTCTAAAAAGAAAAAACTGGCAATGATTGCCAGAATAATAATTAATATAATAATATTATTCTTGCTAGGCTTTTTCATTTATTTTATCGAGTGATTCTTTGTTTGCTTCTAATGTAGAGAGCACGGTAGCGTAGTCTGGCAATTCTTCTACAGATTTGATTCCCATAAAAGACAATAATTCAAATGTCGGCTTATACACATATCTTCTACTATCTGCTGGGTCGAGCACCCGCTCGACAAGTCCCCGCACAGAGAGTGCCCGAAGTGTAAAGCTGGAATTTACTCCTCTGATATAGTCTATCTCTCTCCTATTTACGCCATTTTTGTAGAGTATTACAGACAGAGTTTCCAGACTTGATTTTGACAAATCTTTGTTGAGTTCTTCTTTTTGTAAAT
>LBZW01000007.1 GCA_000993955.1 Candidatus Nomurabacteria bacterium GW2011_GWA2_40_9 | reverse complement strand
AATAAAAAAATGGAAGGTTGCGCTGAATGGTAAGGCAGCGGTTTGCTAAACCGTGAGGGCATTAAAACCCTCTGTGGGTTCGACTCCCACACCTTCCGCACGAAAATCAAAGTTCCACTATCCCACAGGAATTTCCACGAAGAATGTAGCACCTCGATCAGCCCCTTTTGATTCCGCCCAGATAGTTCCATGATGGCCTTCTTCAATTATTTTTTTAGAAATATACAGACCAAGTCCAGTACCGTTGATGTCTTTCTTCCAGCCTTCTTTGCCTTTTTCAAGCTTGCCAAAGAGATGCGTCATAGTTTCTTTGGTAATGCCGACACCTGAATCTGTAACTGATAATCTGATTTTCTCAACTCCAAACTTCTCTACCTTGATTTTAATAAATCCTTTTTCAGTCATATTGAGTGCATTGTCTACAATATTTACTACAACTTCCCGAAGCCATTCTTTATCTCCGTTGATGGTGTAAGGTGTATGACCGTCATTTTCATAAGATACTTCAAGTCCGCGTTCTTTGGCACTGACTTTCCAGTCCACAATAGTCTTTTCTACTAAATCACCCAGATCAAAACTTTCTGTTTTGTATTCCACTCTCCCGTTTTCAAAGTCTAGTGCCTTGACCCACATTTTGAAAGTGATGGTAAGGTGTCTAGCGGATTCAAAGATTTGGGCTACGGTTTTTTTGGCTTCGGGTGTGAGAGCACCATAAGAACCGTCCATAAGCATAGAAGTTCCCATGACAATATTCTGCAAAGGATTCTGCAAATGATGTGATGCGTTAGAGAGGATGGCGGACTTGGTGGCATCAATAGTCTTTAGCTCTTCATTGGCTTTCAAAAGCTCCACATTGGCAGATACCAGTCCTTGATTGACTTCATCGAGTTTGCGATATACATATGCCTTGTCTAGTGCCACCGCTACGATGTCAGAGAAAGAGTGAAGGGCCTCTCGTTCGAGCTCGGGTAAGTCTTTGTATTCTAAGTGAAAGCCGAAAAGTAATACCCCGATAAACTTGTCTTCAGTCAGAAGCGGAAAAAGTAAGATGCTTTTTATGTTTGCTGAGGTTGAAATGACTTTCAAATCATCTTCGCTGACCAATCCTCCCCAGATATCAGATAGATTTGATGTAACAAAGCTTTTACCATCGAAAACATCTTTAAGAGTAGCACGTTTCGATGCCTCAGTAATTTTAATATCTCGCAACATGAAACCGAGTTTCCGCAAAGCAGAGATGGTACGCTCGGACTTGGTGAAGACCAATGGTTCCAAGACATCTTCTTTCTGTTTAAAAACAAAAATACTCGATATTTCGAGTTGAAGCTTGTCGCAGAGAATAGCAGTAAATCTCTCCGCCAAACCTCCTGGACTAGAATTTAGCAAACTAACTGCATACAGCTCCCGAGTAAGGGCAAAGATCCGATTAGCAAAATCTAACTCTACATTTTTCTTGTAGAGTTCCTGCTCCAGTCCGACTTTTGAATCTTGTTTTAAGGGTTCTGGCATGAGTTAATATTTATTTCAAACTCTCAGGTGTTTCTTCTTTTGAAAGTTCTGCTAATAAGTTCCGGGCTGCATTTTTAGATACTTCTATTGCCAAATCTCCAAACAGTTGCTTGTACCTAAATACCAAGCCATCAATAAGTTTTTTTAGATTACTGCTGGATCTATCTTTGATTAATATTTCTTCTTTCTGCTGATCTACAGCATCTTTACCTAAGACATCTTTTGCTTCTTCCCAAGCTATCTGTCCTGCTACTTTTTCTTGTCTTTTGATGATAGAGAGGATTATTTGAGTTAAGATTTCTGGTGTGTTTAACGCTAAATTTTCTTCACTGATGTCTTTTGTAGATTCACTAAATTTTGTCCTATAAAAAGCATCGCCAACTTTAATCAGTCCTAATGATAATACTGTGTATGATAACAAATATATGTAATCTCCGTAATCTCCATTTACCCAAGTACCATTTAAAGCTTGATAAAGAAAGTTATAGTCAGCAACATATTGGACTATGAGTGCAACTAATATAAAAGATATACTGCTTCTTAAAACTCCCCCTAAGAATTTACTAGAAAGTATAAAAACAGAAATAGCTAATGCTAAATAAATTGCCTGTCCTAATGGATAACCAAAATCCAAAAACACCTGAAGCGGAGACACTCCGTCAAATTCATATGCTCTTAAAAAAAAGTAGTAAGATATAAATAAAATTATTGCCGGAATTATTACAATCAAAATTCTATTGAAAGTATTTTTTAAAGAAACCTTAGCACCAAATACATTACCTAGAACTAGAGCACCGTAAATATAAAATAAAATACTACCAAAAAAACCTATGTCAGAGATAGATGGATATGGTATATCAATTTCTAAAAATAAATTATAAAAACTAAAAACACTTTGTCCAAAAGACTGCAACAAAAGACCAGTAGAGAAAAGTAAAATAGACCTTCCTAATGCACTTTTGAAACCTCCCCACTGTTTAGCTATAACAAGACCGAAAATAGCACCCAAAATAGCAATTATTTGATATGAAGCCGCCCAAACTAAATCTGCATGAGGAAAGGTATGTTTGTATACAAAAAATAAAATTAGCCACCACGCAGACAACAAAACAAACAGGGAAATTATGACCTTTTCAAAAAATGCTCTGCTTGTTATCCATGTATTCATATTTTAAAAAATTATTTAATGATAAATTTATTCAAAAAGTTGTTTGGTCTAAAAGATCTCTTAGATCTTTGGAGAGGCAAAAGTCCAAGGTCCTGCTCATAATTAATACAAGAAACATTCTTTTCTAAAAGCATTTCGGCATTTGCTTTCATTAAATACGAATGGGCTCCATTGATACTAAGATCAGTTTTATCAAAATGAAGCATAGAATTTTTGTTTGGTAAAAGTTCATTAACTATATACCCCACAAGTCTATCATCTAGAAACAAACCTAAAATGAACATTTTGTCACTATTAATATTATAGGAAAAAAATCTGTCAATAGCAATCTGTTCATTCCCAAAGTCTTTTACTTCAACAGACCTTTTTTTATTTTCAAACCACATGTTAGTAAGCTCAACAAGCTCTTGTTTAGATTTAAAAATATCCAAGACTTCAACTCTGAAATTATCATAATTTCTAGAAAATCTATGTGCTTCGCCACGACGTGTATTAAACTTGTTACCTTTCATTTCTTTCAAACTTAGTGTTTCGTATATATAATCAGAATTATCTTTATCTTCTATGACTTTAAATTTATCTAGGTTGATTTCTCTAACTGCTATTTCTGGTACAAGTTTTAATTCCAATGGCAACCCCTCCCTTTTAGACAGCTCAAGCAATGCCTCTGCTGTTTCATTCACCATATTGTCGCCTAAAAAAGAAAAAAACGGTTGCCCGTTTATGTAGTCTGTGAACCGTACAACAAGGTTGCCATTAAGTTGTGAAATCTGCATAGCTTTCCTAGTATCCCAAGACCACATAGAGGTAAAGTTAAAGTCCTTACTCTTTCTTTAGCAGATAGAATAATGCGAGTGGGGCACCCCAGTTTGCAAAGCGTTCAACGAAGTCCCAAATTGATTGTCCAACTATTGGGCGTAAAATTGCGGTGAAAAATCCCCAAAATGCCATCCATAAGAGAACCGGTCTTACTGGATGGATCAGTACTATAAGTGCCAAAATTATATCGACAACCCCTACAATAAGAATAATATTCAAGGCAACTGGTTGATTAAAACCAGATAATTGTTGCACCCATCCAACCCAATCTGCCTTACCTCCAAGTGCTAGTGCACCATGTCCTATAAATTCTCCAGCAACAGCTACCCTCAACACCCACTCCATTATTTTCTCTTTTTTCATATTTATTTTTTATTTAAAATTAATCTTAATAATAGCCTTTTAAAATAACCTAAAAATTAAAAGAGTCTCGACAAACTATTTTAATTGTAGTAGATAGTTATCCACTTTGCACAAAACTAAAGATGGGTAGTATACTGATTTTAGTAGTTGCCTTTCATCTGAAAATTTTAGTCTAGTCTAGGCAACTATTTATAATTATACACTCTGCTTGAGGTGTTGCCAAGCGGTTAATAAGTTTTGTTATGGAATATAAAAAAAATTGGTTTAAATATGTTGTCGGATTTGTGATGTGTCTCTTGATTCGTCTTATACCGTTTCGCCCACCAAACATAGAGCCAATTTTAGCAACCCAAATGCCTTTTTCTCGTGCGTACGGCAAATTGGCAGGTTTTTCATTCGCATTTTTGAGCATGGCGCTATATGACATCATCACAGGAAAGGTGGGGATGTGGACATTTATCACAGCAGGGGTATATGGACTCCTTGCTTTATGGGCAGTAGATTATTTTAAAAATAAAGCCAATAACTCGTGGAGCTATGCAAAATTTGCCGTCATGGGAACACTCGCATATGACATAGTTACAGGTTTGTCTATCGGTCCATTGTTTTTTAATCAGTCTTTTGTAGAAGCTTTGATTGGACAGATACCTTTTACAGCCTTGCATCTAATTGGGAATGTTAGCTTTGCTATTGTACTTTCTCCATTTATTTATAAATTTGTTTTAGAAAATGAAAAGTTAGAGACGCAATCATTATTAATGTTATTTAATTTGAAAAAAATATGAGAAATAAAGTAAATAATAAAAAGTACTCTGCCCTTACCCAAATAGAAAAACGAGATGGAACTATTGTCCCTTTTGATAAGAATCGTGTAGTTCGGGCTATTTTTCGGGCGATGCAATCAGTCAAGGAAGGTGATGAAGGTTATGCAGAAAAAGTGATGTATCTGGTATTAGACGCACTTATCGCTCTTAAAAAAGAAAACAAAATAAAATTATTTATTCCACATGTTGAGAGAATTCAGGATATTGTAGAAAATGAACTGATAGCAGCTGGATTTTTGCAAACAGCAAAAGCTTATATTTTATATCGTAAAGAGCGTTCGCTGGTTCGAGAAAAAGTGGGCTTTGTGCCAGAAAAAATAAAAGAACTAGTAGAAGAAGGTAAAAAATATTTTAGAAATCCACTGGCTGAATTTGTATATTATCGTACTTATTCTAAATGGATAGAAGAGGAGGGACGCAGAGAGACTTGGATAGAGACTATAGATCGCTATGTGGATTTTATGCGTGATAATATAAACGGCAAGCTCACAGAAGGAGAATATAAAGAAATTCGTGAAGCAGTCTTGAAACAAGAAGCCATGCCGTCTATGCGACTGCTTCAGTTTGCCGGCAGGGCAGCTCGACGGACAAATACATGTGCTTATAACTGTTCTTTTATTGCCCCAAAAAGTTTCCAAGATTTTGCCGAGATTATGTATATATCTATGTGTGGCACAGGAGTGGGTTGGTCTGTGGAAAGTGAAAATATTCAGGCCCTGCCACAGATTAAAAAGCAAACTGGTAAAAAACTTCCTACTTATGTAATTCCAGATAGTAAAGAAGGTTGGGCTGATGCATTTTCTTTTGGTTTAAAAACTTGGTTTGAAGGACTAGATGTTGATTTTGATTTTTCTTTGATTCGTCCCGCTGGTGCACGCTTAAAAACAATGGGTGGAAAGGCATCCGGTCCAGCCCCGCTCCAATCACTACTTTCATTTACTCGTGAACGCATTCTTCGCAGGCAAGGCAGACACCTGTCAAATCTGGATGCACATGACATCATCTGTAAAATAGGTGAGTGTGTAGTGGCTGGAGGGGTCAGGCGTAGTGCCATGATTTCACTTTCTGATTTAGACGATGAAATGATTCGTGATTCCAAGGCAGGGCAGTTTTATGTATCAGAAGGTCAGCGAATGCTTGCAAACAATTCTGCTGTTTATCTATCAAAGCCGACAAATACAGAATTTCTAGATGAATGGAAGGTGGCATTTATCCATCTTGGGGCACAAATCCCTGTGGAGAGATTATTTTGCAATCAAAACAATTTTGTAATTTATCTGAAGTTGTAGCACGAGCAGATGATACAGAAGAAACTTTATCTAAAAAAGTTCGCATAGCCACCATACTCGGCACTTATCAATCTTCACTTACTTATTTTCCATATCTTTCAAAAGAATGGAAGAAGAATTGTGAGCAAGAGAGACTACTGGGTGTATCTATTACTGGGCAGTGGGATTGCGAGTTGGTTCGTGACCCAAATATCTTGGAAAAATTAAAATCAATTGCCATAGAGACAAATAAAAAATATGCAAAGCGTCTAGGTGTCAGTGCTTCTACTTGTATCACTTGTGTAAAGCCTTCGGGGACTGTATCTCAGACAGTGGACTGTGCCTCTGGAATGCACCCTCGTCATGCACCGTATTATATTCGTCGTATCCGTATCTCTGCTACTGATGCACTTTTCAAGATGCTCAAAGACCAAGGTGTGCCATACTATCCAGAAGTTGGGCAGACACTAGAAGATGCTTCTACTTTTGTCCTAGAATTTCCCGTGAAGGCACCAGAAGGAGCGATATGTAAAGATGATGTCGATGCAATAACACAACTAGAACATTGGAAAATAGTCAAAAAACATTTTACAGAGCACAACCCTTCGGTAACAGTTTCTGTGGGGGAAGATGAGTGGCTAAAAGTAGCAAATTGGGTTTATGAAAATTGGGATTTAGTCGGGGGACTTTCTTTTCTCCCTAGGTCGAATCATGTTTATCAGCTAGCCCCATACGAGGCAATTACAAAAGAAAAATATGAAGAAATGAAAAATCGACTTGGCGATTTGGATTTTTCTAAAATAGTTACTTATGAGAAAGACGATGAGACTGAAGTAAAACGAGAACTTGCCTGTGTGGGTGGGTTGTGTGAGGTCTAAAATATTATAAATTATAAAATAATATGCTATACACTAGAAAAGGAGATAATGGTACAACTAAAACATTTGGTTGTGACCAGCGAATTTCAAAAAGTAGTGCTATCGCTGAAGCACTGGGTTCTCTGGATGAGATAAATTCTTTTTTGGGTTTAGTTAAAATAAAGTCTATTGGGGTTATTTTTCATTTAGAAATAGGGGAAATTATTCTCGCTGATATAATCAATCGTATTCAGCAGGATTTATTTATTGTGCAAGCCGAACTAGCTGGTGCAGACAAAAAGATAGATGAACAAAAAGTAGAATGGCTGGAAGGAATAATTGACGGAATAGAAAAAAAACTTCCTCCAATTAAAACTTTTTTTGTTTCTGGGGGCACAGAGCTCGCTACTCTTTGTGATATTTCTCGCACTATCGCACGCAGAGCAGAGAGACGGGTGGTTGGAGTATCAGAAGAAATAGAATTAAATAAAGACGAGACAAAAAAATCAATCAATAAAAATACTCTGGCATATTTGAACAGACTCTCTTCTATCCTCTATGCTTTTGCTCGTATGGTAAATTTAAATGATGGAATCACAGAAGAAACACCTAAATATGATTAATTTAATTTAAATATTTACTATCCTCACGGCCGTGAAGATAGTAAATAAATGGATCTGAATACAGTACTTGTGTAATTTTCTGTTTAATATATAATAGAAATGTTTTTAATAATTTAATAGTTTTGTGATTGGGGAAGTGAGGTGTAAATCCTCCACAGTGCCGCTACGGTAATCCCGAGTAAAATCGAGGGAAAGTCCGAATACCAATCATAAAGTAAGTCCCGAGCAGGAATTATTCATGATTATTTTGTGTCTATGATAAATCCTCTCGCTGAGGGTTTTTTATTTTATATGAACAGAAAATATATTCAAATATTTATACTTATTTTTACTACTATTATTTCATTTGGATTTTTGATTTTTTATATCAATGCCTTGAATTACAAAACTCTTACTCAATACGACTTTTTGCTGGGAACACCGTATTTTTCTGCTGAAAAATCGGTTCATTCTCGGCTACCCGCCTGCGAAGGTCCCTGTAAAAAGTGTATTTTCGACGAGTTTTGTAATTTAAAGTCTTTTGTCACATTGATTGCTGGAGATGTGAATACAAAATTACAAATCATTACTGGGCAGACTTTATATGAAGTACTCCAAATGGAAGAAAATAAAGATATTATATTTTACGGTAAAAATTATTCAGGGCTTGGTTTTTTTGTTACCGATATTGGAACACTTCACAGTGGAGATGGTAAATATCTGTTTTATTACATTAATAGTAAAGAAGCATCCGTCGGTGTTTCTTCATATCTACTTAAAGATGGCGACATCATAGAGTGGGAATTAAAATAAAAAATTAAGTATGAAAAATATAAAAATAAAATTTGCATTATTGTTTTTAACAATCATTTTATTTGGGATACATACTACAGCATATGCGACACTTGACATAACAGCTGATGTAGATGTGCCATCAAGCTGTAATGCAACTGATACTGATGGAGTAATACATAATTATCCACAAGGTAATTCATACCTTGCCATTTGTGTACTTGAGACAGCTATAGAGAATGACTCTATTTCCAATGTGCAACTTTCAAACCAATTTCCTAGTCTTGGTTTGTTTGTTACTGCAATTAACGGTATTGTCGCTGACCCAAACAGTCAATATTGGGCAATCTATCAAAACGGAGATTTTGCAAACTCTGGTGTCACTTCATTATCAGTTATTGCGGGAGATATTATAATGTTTCAGCTCCATGATTTCTCTGACAATAATTTGGGTGACCAGATTATTCTCAATATTCATTCTTTAGTAAGTGATGAAATAGAGAATAATAGTGGAAGTGGAGGAAGTATTTCATTACCAATATTTAATGTTTCTAATGCTATTACATATCTTGCCAGTATTCAAGACTCCGACGGTTCTTTTGATGGAAGTTCTCTATATACTGATTGGGCAAGTATTGCCTTGGCATCAGGAAATATTTCAGATACTGTGAAAACAAATATTTTAAATTATATGTCTATATACAATACTGTGAGTTCTATTTTGACAGATAATGAAAGACATAGTATGGCATTGCTTGCTCTAGGGGAAAACCCATATTCATTTAATGGTGTAGATTACATTACTCCAATTGTAAATAGTTTTGACGGTGTGCAATTTGGTGATATAAATCTTATCAATGACGATATTTTTGCACTTATCCCATTATCTAAAGCTGGCTATACTATAGATGATAATATTATTACTAAAGACATTTATTTTATAATTTCAAAACAGAAACCAGATGGCTCATTTGAAGAAAGTGTGGATATGACAGCAGCAACAATTCAAGCACTCAAACCTTTTGGAAAAATTAATGGTGTTTTTGAAACAATTGTAAAAGCCAGTAATTATTTCACAAGTGAACAAAAAAATAATGGTAGTTGGAATAATTCTGTTTTTTCTACAAGTTGGGCAATGCAAGCCATGAATATTCTTGGTGGATATTGGACAAAAAGTAGTTCGACACCAGCTGATTATTTGGCCACACAGCAAGTGTCCGATGGTGCCGTATTACCAATATCTGAAACAACACAGAACCGTATTTGGGCGACGAGTTATGCTATTCCTGCCGTTCTTGGCAAATCATGGGATACAATTTTACATCCAGTTTCAAAGCCAGTGGTTGTACCATCTCCAGAGATATTTCCTGTTATTGAAAATAAAAACATACCAGAAACAGAAACTATTCCCGCCTCAATAGATATAAATATTCAAAAACAAAAATCAGCTCAAAAAATTCTGATAGAAAAGCCACTGATCGAATATACTGTCCCTGTCCCAAACCCCATTGTTCTTTCTGCTACGGTCGAAAAAAGTAGAATTCGCATACCCATGGCAGTTACTATTCTTGTAACAGTGTTTGTAGGTGGCATATTACTATTTCACTTTATAAAACGCCTAATATAAAGTAGAATAAAATCAGTGTATCGTGGTATAATTTTTATATGTCGAAAAATGAGAAAAAAACCGAGAATTTAGCTCGCAAGCTTCTTTCACGAGTTGGTATATTTGATAATACTAATTTTATAGTAGAAGAACAAAAAAGCGATAACCCTGTCATTCAAAAACTCTTAAAAAATGCTAGTAAATCAGGTGCAGGGCTTGGAAAACCAGAATTCATCATTCGCAAAAAGGATGATAACGATTTTTTGATGGTTATTGAATGTAAAGCAGATATCAAATATCATGAATCAAAAAACAGAGATATATATAAAGATTTTGCAGTCGATGGTACACTCTTGTACGGAAGTCATTTATCAAAAGAATTTAATGTCATAGCTATTGGTATTAGCGGGGAAAGTGAGGGTGATTTAAAAATTAGTACTTTTTTATACGCCAAAAAATCTCTTACTTATACTGATCTACTAGATGAGAATAATCAGAAAATCAAAGAAATATTAAACTGGGATAGGTATATTGATCGTGCAAAATTTGATCCTGTACTTGCGAAATCTAGACATTCGGATTTGATGCGATTTTCTCGTGACTTGCATGACTATATGCGTGATTACGCCAAAATCACAGAAGCTCAAAAACCACTTCTTGTTAGCGGTGTTTTGCTTGCATTGATGGATAGAGGATTTGAAGTTGCTTATAATAAATATGAGGGAGAAGAATTAGCGAACGAGACATTTAATTCAATAAAAAAAATTATTGAGAAATCGGAACTAGGAGATACTCATGAAACAAAGAAAAAAGCTGTTACCAATGCTTTTAGTTTTATTGCACATCACCCTGAGTTACAAAAAGTTGATCCAAAAAGAAACGAATCTCCGCTTTTGCATATTGTTCGTGATTTACATGTTCATGTACAACCTTTTACCAAAGATCATTACGATTTTGATATCATAGGTAATTTTTATGGTGAGTTTATACGATATACGGGTGGAGATGGTAAGGGTCTTGGTATTGTCCTTACACCAAAGCAGATAACCGATTTGTTTGCTGACCTAGCAAAACTCGATAAAAACTCCATTGTTCTTGATATTTGTGCTGGAACTGGAGGATTTCTAATTTCCGCAATGAAGAAGATGACGGAGAGAGTTTCTGCCGAGGAAAAAAGAAGAATATTATCAAATTCGTTAATTGGTATTGAACAAGAACCTCAAATGTTTGCTCTTGCTGTTTCAAATATGATTTTGCGAGGTGATGGAAAGACAAACCTCTACCAAGGTTCATGTTTTGATGATTCTCTTTTCAATAAAATTAAAGGGAAAGCCAATGCTGGTTTTATGAATCCACCCTACTCACAGAAAGGAGATAATCTGCATGAATGGGATTTTATTATTAGAATGCTAAACGGACTAAGTAAAAATGCTACAGGTATCGCTATCGTTCCTATCTCTGTAGCTATTGATACAAGACATCCACTTCGAGAAAAACTTTTGAGTGAGCACAGACTTGAGGCAGTCATGAGTATGCCTAATGAATTATTTTATCCCGCTGGTACTGTTACTTGTATTATGGTTTTTACAGCACATACTCCACATGATAGTGATAAACATCATGAGAGCTGGTTTGGGTATTGGAAAGATGATGGCTTTAGAAAAGATAAAGTGCAGGGAAGAATTCCGAGAAGCAATGAGTTATGGAATAGTATTAAAAATAAATGGATAACTGATTTTACTAATAAAAAAGATATTTCTGGAATTTCTATTAGAAAAAAAGTCAAGAGAGAAGATGAATGGTGTGTAGAAGCATATCTGGAAACTGACTTTTCTGATATTTCTGCTATTGATTTTACGAAAACAGTACATGATTTTGTTGGCTTTAAATTTTCTACAAAAAAGATAAGTGAGATTTTTAAAAAAAGTATATCATCATCAAAAAAAGATTTAAGAGATAGAAAATGGAAATATTTTTGCTATGAAGATATTTTTTCAAAAAACTTAAGGGGGAGAAGGTTGATAGCAGATAATAGAATAAAAGGCGAGGTTTTATATTTTTCTGCTTCAGAATTCAATAATGGTTTAACTGATAAAATAGAAAACCCCTTATTTATAGAGAAAAATTCTATAATATATACAACCTTCGGTGATGCTTTTTATGTTGATGGAGAATTTACTGCTAGTGATGAGATTTCAATATTCAACGATGGAAGATTAAATGTATATAATGGTTTGTTTATTGTTACATTAATGATGAAAAATAAATACAAGTATTCTTTTGGTAGAAAAGCTTTTAAAAATAAATGGTCTGGGGATAAAATATCCATTCCTGTAGACAAAAATGGTAATCCAGACTGGCAGTTTATGGAAGATTACATAAAGTCTTTGCCATACTCAGCTTCAATATGATTGAAAAACTTTTAGTGTGCCACAGTAAAAGCCACGATTTTTTTTGCTCCGGCAATTTTGAGAGTTTTTTTCGCTTCGTTTAGAGTAGCACCAGTTGTTGTGATATCATCTATCAAAATAATATTTCTATTTTTTATTTTCTCTAGATTTTTAATAGTGAATGATCCTGCAAGATTTTTTAATCTCTCTCGTCTGTCTTTTATTCTAGCTTGATGCACTGTCTCGTGATTTTTTATTAAAATATTGCTCTCTAATTCAAAGTTTTTATTTCTATCTAATTTGATTAATTCTCTGCATATGAGCTCAGTTTGATTATATCCACGTTCTCTTCGTCTCTGTTTTGAAATGGGGATAGGAATCAAGATTGGTTTTCGAAAATTTTCCATTATGCTCAAGTCAGCTAGTTCTTCTAGGATTCTCTCATACAAAATACTAGCAAAAGTTTGAGCTAATCTTTTTTTACCACTATATTTTAAAAGCCATAAAGCTTTTTTGATAGGAGGGTGCCTGTAATCATATATAGGGTGTATCCATTTTTCGCTCTCTCTTTCCGCTTGGGGGGATTCAAGTAGGCATTTTAAGCATATATATTCTCCTCTTTTGTGACAAGAAAGGCAGTATATAGGGAAAAATATGTCCAAGATAGTGTTTAGAAAATACATATGTGGTATAATTTTACCATAAATAAAAATGGATAATCCTTTTAAAAAATTTTTTGGCTCCGCAACAAACTTTTTGGCAGGTGGAGATAATCAAAATGCTGTAGGTATAGACATCGGTTCTTCAGCTATCAAGGTGGTGGAGATAAAGAAAAAAGGAGGCAAGGCTGTGCTTGAGACATATGGTGCTATTGCACTCGGTCCTTATGCAGGAGTGGATATGGGCAGAGTGACAAATCTTCCTATTGAAAAAATTATAGAAGCATTGAAAGAAGTTTTGAAACAATCAGGAGTGACTACAAACTCTGTGGTTATCTCTATACCAGTCCAGTCCAGTCTAGTTTTTACTATAGACTTACCTCCACAAATTAAAACAGAAGAAATGTCAGCGATTGTTTCTACGGAGGCTCGTAAATATATACCAGTACCTATTACTGAAGTAGCTTTAGACTATTTTGTTTTACCACAAAAAGAAACTTCTTTTGAAGAAGCAAACAACCCAGATACTACTGTTTCGCCAGTTGGAAAAACTGAAGTTTTGGTTGTCGCTATTCAAAATGATGCAATTTCAAAAATTCGTTCCATAATATCTCAGTGCAATTTAGAAGCTTCTTTTCTTGAAATGGAGATTTTCTCTTCTGTCAGGGCAAATTTTGAACATGAATTGTCTCCAGTACTCCTTATAGATTTTGGTGCGTCTCGCACTAAACTTTCAATTGTTGAATTCGGTATGATTAAAAGTTATCACACTGTCAATCGTGGCTCTGCTGACATAACAGATTCTATTTCTAAATCTTTAAGTATTCCATTTCCAAAAGCAGAAGAAAAAAAGCAAGAATTCGGACTTTTTGGTGACCCAGCTGAAAAAAGTATCGCCGATATTATAAAAGTGCATATAGACTATATCTTTGGAGAGACAAATAATGTATTATTAGGTTACGAAAAGAAATACAATCGCACTATCAGCAAAGTAATATTTACAGGTGGGGGGTCACTCCTCAAAGGATTTCGAGAAGTGGCAGAAAGTAATTTTCGAGCAGAGATAGAGATAGGACATCCTTTTTCTAAAGTCGGTGCCCCAATATTTTTGGAAAAAGTTCTAGACACTGCTGGTCCTGAATTTGCTGTTGCTCTGGGCCTCGCTCTACGAAAATTGCAATAACACAGAAATTACAAATTATTAATTACGAATTACAAATTTGTAAATAAGATATACACCGTAATAAATTGATAATTCGTAATCTTTAATTTATAATTGAATAAGATGGAACAAAATTTTCAAACATCATTTATACCCAAGAAGCCAATAGTACGAGAAGCTCCTTCTGCACGACCTGTTGGTTTTTTGACTATTATTTCAATTGTTATTTTTTTTACTATGGTTATTTCATCTGGCGGTATTTATTTTTATAAAGCATCTCTCGTTAGTAATATCGCTAAAATGGAAGAACAATTAAATATAGCAAAGAATCGTTTTGAACCTACTAAAATTACCCAGCTTCAATTACTAGACAAACGCCTGCATGCTTCAAATGAAATCTTGGCTAGTCATATTGCCGTATCACCCATTTTTAAAGTATTGAGTGCTATTACTATGAAAACTGTCCGATATACTAATTTTAGTTATGAAATGGGTGCTACTCCTAAAGACAGGGTATCAGTTAAATTGACTGGTCAGGCGGTAGGATACAGGTCTGTAGCTCTTCAATCTGATTTATTTACTAAAAACAAAAATCTAATAGACCCAGTTTTTTCAGATTTAGCACTAGATGACAAGGGCAATGTTATCTTTAATTTAGAGTTTTCTGTGGACCCGAGTTTCGTTGACTATAAACAAAACTTATTAACCCAAAATGAAAATGATAGTACAGCTAATAATACAATAAATTAATTATGTTAAGATTTTTCATACCAACCATTTTAATAGCAGTAGCAATCACAGGATTTTTTATGTTGGTGAATCCTATGTATAAAGAGCTGTCTGTGCTCAAGGCCCAGATGGCATCTTACAATCAGGCATTAGACAATTCCAAAGCACTTGAAAATGAGCGAGATAAATTGACTAAAAAGTATAGCGATATTAACTCAGAAAATCTGGATAAGCTTGTCAAACTACTACCGGACAATGTAGAGAATATTCGTCTTATATTGGAGATAGAAAAGATAGCTTCTCCTTACGGTATGATTTTAAAAGATGTCAGATATGATACAGCAAAAAAAGATGAGACAAACAACACCGTCACCCTTGCTGATGGTCAGGTGAACAATGAATTTACCAGTAAAGATTATGGAATTTGGAGTTTAGAATTTTCAACAGAAGGTACTTATACTAACTTTCTTAATTTCACGAGAGATTTGGAAAGTAATTTGAGAATTGTGGATATATCTTCTATCCAGTTTTCTGCGGCAGATACAGGTACCAAATTCGCATTACCTGAAACTTATAAATACGGATTTAAAATCAAAACTTATTGGATGAAAAATTAAATTTATATGAATCCTAAAATAAAAAACATCATATTCTTTACAGGCATAGCTTTAGTTATGATTCTTGTTTATGTTTTCTTTATCAAGAAAGATTCCGAGCAAGCAAATCTAGTTACCACCTCTCTGAATACAAATAAAATAGTTTCTAGTACTTTGCCAAAGAGTGATGCTACACAAGAAGCAAATTCACAAATTGCCAAAGATTTTCTTTCTTTGCTTTTAAGCGTCAAAAATATCACTTTAGATGATGCAATTTTTAATGACATTGCATTCACTAGTTTGCGTGATTCCAGTATTATCCTCACCCCTCTCGGCAATGAAGGACGACCCAATCCTTTTGCTCCCATAGGCGCAGAAGCTAGTCCTAATATTGTCAATACCCCAAATCAAAGTACTTCCCCCTCAAATCCTGACAGTCTTCCTGTTTCTCCTTTAACCAATTAATTTGCTATGAGTTTTTTAGAAGAATTAGTAAAAAAAGGTTCAATCACAGAGAACCAAATAGTAGAGATAAAGAATCGAGCCAATGATAAATACAAAGGGGATATAGATAGCGTTTTGGTAGAGCTCGGTCTTGGAGAAGAACAAATACTTGAAACCAAGGGTGTGTATTTTAATATCCCGATTGCCAAAGTGAATGTTAAAGAAATATCTTTTAATATTCTTAAATATATCCCAGAAGATTCAGCTAAATATTATCATTTTGTTCCATTTGGTTTAAAAGACGGAGTACTAGAAGTGGGAATTACAGACCCAGAAAATATACAGAGTGCAGATGCCTTGCAGTTTATTTCTAGTAAGCTCTCTATACCATTCAAGATTTTTCTAATTTCAAAAAGTGACTATGAGGCCGTGATGAATAGTTACAAAGGGATATCTGTCCAAGTAGAAGAAGCTTTAGACCAATTTGAAGGCGGAGAAATGGCTGCCTTGGATAAAAATACTTCAGACAATGATTTAAGCAAAGAAATAAAGGGTATTGTGAAAAATGAAGAGGCGAAAATAGTAGAAGATGCACCAGTTATAAAAATCGTGGCTGTGATACTGCGAAATGCCATAGAGGGAAACGCATCGGATATACATATAGAGCATACTGGTCAAAAAGTAAAAGTGCGTTATAGAGTGGATGGGATACTCCATACTTCTATTATGCTTCCTATAAATGTGCATAGTGGAGTGATAGCTCGCATAAAAATACTTTCCAAGCTTCACCTAGACGAAAAGAGAAAACCTCAAGACGGGTCTTTTAGTACTGTGGTTGATGGCCGAAAGATTGATTTTCGTGTCTCCACTATGCCGGGATATTATGGAGAAAAAATAGCTATTCGTTTACTTGATTCTGAAAAAGGAGTAAAGACTTTGGAGCAATTAGGGCTTTCAAAAAAAAATGTTGCTATGGTAAAAGAAGCTATTGCCAAACCTTATGGACTGATACTAGTCACTGGTCCGACAGGTTCTGGTAAATCCACCACACTGTATTCATTGATGAATGAATTAGACAAAGAAAAAAGCAACATAGTCACACTTGAAGATCCGGTAGAATATCATATGCCAGATGTGAACCAATCTCAGGTGATGCCAGAGATAGGTTATACCTTTGCTTCTGGACTTCGTTCTATTCTTCGTCAAGACCCAGATATCATAATAGTAGGAGAAATTCGTGATAAAGAAACAGCCCAGCTTGCTATTCAAGCTGCTCTCACTGGGCACCTTGTTTTATCCACACTGCACACCAACAATGCCATAGGTGCTATTCCTCGTCTGGTGGACATGGGAGTGGATCCATATCTTATCGCACCAACACTCATCCTCTCTGTAGCTCAGCGTCTAGCCCGACTCACCTGTCCTTCTTCTAGAAAACTCATATCGATAGACCCAAGTATGAAAATCCAAATAGAAGAACAATTAAAAGATTTACCGGAAGAATTCAAAAAAGATATAAATATCAAAGATGAAATGTATGACACTGTTCCATCTGCCGAGTGTCCTTCTGGCACTCGGGGGCGTATAGCTGTCTTTGAAATGTTTAAGGTGGATAAAGATATGCAAAATGTAATACTAAAAAGCCCTACAGATGGAGTTATCTACAAAGAAGCTAGAAGTAAGGGTATGCTTATGATGAAGGAAGATGCAATATTGAAGGCAATAGAAGGCACTATTCCTCTGGCTGAAATATACAATTTTAATAATGATAATGAATAACTTAGAATAACTAGAATATAGATTATGACTACCTTAGAATCAAAACAAATGACAACTGGAAAATCCTTTGAATACGCTCTTCTCGTTCAATTTGAAGAAAAGTTAAGGGATAAAACAAATATTGAAGTTATAAAAAACTCGGCTTTTGAAATTACAAAAGGTTGTTTTGAAAATGTAAGTGCAACCGAACAAAGTGAATATCTACTTTCAGCAAGTTTTTCTGTTAATTTTTTAATGGATATAGAGCCACGACTTTCAAATGATATAGGTAAAAATGATATTTTACAATTTGAAATACTATCAGATAATTATGGAAAGTCTGGCGATGTCAGAGATGTCTTGGCAATTCGATTGTTGCAAAAATGGGAAATTGGAGTTTCAGCTAAAAATAATCATCATGCAGTAAAGCATTCTCGATTATCTTCAAATATTGATTTTGGTGAAAAATGGCTTGGGATAAAAACCTCTAAAGAATATTTTAATACCGTAACTCCAATTTTTAATAATTTAGACAAAATTAGAAAAGAAAGTGGTGCGAAGAAAAAATGGAGCGAACTTGGCGACTATCATTCAACAATATATGTGCCTATTCTAAAAGCATTTATAAAAGAACTTAAAAATCTACATAAGAATAACCCGACAAAAATAGCTTCAAATCTCGTTGCATATCTTGTTGGAAATAAAGATTTTTACAAAGTTATTAAAGGGAAAAATAGCGTAGAGATACATGCTTATAACCTAAACGGGACATTAAATTTACCATTTAAAAATATTCTTCCTAAATATAAAACACCAAAAGTGCCATTACCTACGGAAATTATTGATATTAGTTTTAAGGAAGATAGTAATACAACCGCTATTGTGACCATGGATAACGATTGGACTCTTTCATTTAGAATCCATAATGCCAGCTCAAGAGTTGAATCATCATTAAAATTTGATATTAATCTTTTAAAATCACCAAAAAAATTATTTAAAAACACACTTAATATTAGCCACGATTAAATTATGAAATTAGCTTCGTTATTCACATTAGATCGCAGAAGCATTGTTGATGTTTCTCATGATGACATACCAAGTGTAGATGGAATAATCGGCGGACCACCATGTCAAAGTTGGAGTGAAGCAGGTGCAGGTCGTGGAATTAACGACAAGAGAGGTCAATTATTTTTTGATTATATTCGTCTTCTAAAAGAGAAACAGCCTAAATTCTTTTTAGCTGAGAATGTTGCTGGAATCTTACACCCGAAACATGCCGAGGCGTTTTCAAATATAATCAAACAATTTGAAGATGCTGGGTATGTAATTTCATGGAAACTTTTAAATGCAAACGATTATGATGTTCCAGAAGATAGACTTCGTGTCATTATAGTTGGTTATAATAAGAAATTGAAAAAGAAATTTGAATTTCCTGAATCTCAAAAATATAAACCAATTTTAAAAGATGCTATTTATGATTTACGCTTAGCAAAACCAGCAAAAGATAAAAACAAAACAAATGGAGATATTCTGAACATACCTAACCATGAATACATGAATGGTGGATTTTCAACTATTTACATGTCGAGAAATCGTGTTCGCTCTTGGGATGAGCCATCTTTTACTATTCAAGCGGGAGGAAGGCACGCACCGCTTCACCCTCAAGCACCAAAAATGAAATTTATTTCTCAAAACGAAAGAATCTTTGTTCCGGGTAAAGAAAATTTATATCGTCGTTTGTCTGTGCGTGAATGTGCAAGAATTCAAACTTTTCCCGATGATTTTATTTTTAAATATAGAGATGTTGCAGATGGATATAAAATGATTGGAAATGCTGTGCCTGTAAACTTTGCTTATCATATAGCAAAAAAGATTTTTAATGACCTTACTAAAGAAAATATACGAGAATTTTATAGGCAAAAGCAAAAATGATTTTACAATGATACACAAAATAAGGTGATATAATTGTTGATCCGATGTGTGGAAGCGGAACAGGCAAGACAATATAATTTCTATTTAAGAGGCTTCAAATACCTGTTTATTATGAAAAAACCTTTATCAAATAAAAAAAATAAATTATGAATTGGTTTCTCATAGCACTGGTTGCACCGTTTTTGTGGGCGGTGGTAAATATAATAGATCAGTATTTGATTAAAAAATATACTGATAATAACCGAAAATCAACAGGAGCATTGGTACTCTTTTCTAGTTTGATTGGGCTATTTTTTGCTAGCTTAATTTTATTTTTTGCAAATGATGTTTTGGATATCTCTATGTTTGATAAATTATTATTGATTGCAAGTGGCGTGCTCACTATTTGTTGGGTTATTTTTTATATGTTTGCAATCAGAATAGAGCATATATCTTCTGTAGTGCCTTGGTTTTTAGCTGTTCCAGTTTTTGGATATGTTTTGGGGTATTTCTTTTTTGGAGAGACTCTAGCTTTGTCTCAACAGATAGGTTCTCTCATAATTTTCTTGGGTGTTTTGTTGTTGTCTCTCGATTTTTCAAATAAAGGGCATACAAATTTTAAATGGAAAGTAGGTTTGTATATGATACCATCTTGTTTTTTAATTGCTCTTATTGGTGTAATTTTTAAATACGTAACCATCGATGGCAATTTTTGGGTATCGTCTTTTTGGGAGTATATAGGACTTGGTATTTCTGGTGTTTTTATATATTTATTTATCCCGAGTTACCGTGTTGCATTTTTACAAATGATAAAAATAGGAAGAGTAAAAATTTTTAGTTTAAATTTCGCTAGCGAAGTCATATCCTCAATAGGCAATGTTTTGACAAATTATGCAATTTTGCTTGCACCCGTCGTTATGGTATTCCTAGTAGGTAGTTTTCAACCAGCTATTTTACTTATTCTAACTATTATTTGCACCAAGTTTTTCCCAAAAATTGCTACTGAAAACCTATCTCAGAGAGTCTTGATCCCTAAAATAGTCTCTATTTTGGTTATAATATTAGGCAGTATGGTATTGTTTATTTAAAAATAGTATAATTGATTTGTAGGTAGGTGTGGGTATCCATTATAAATTTAACCTATAAATAAGATGGAAGGAGAAAAAAGAAAAATTTTAATAGTTGACGATGACAGTTTTCTACTGGACATGTATGCGTTTAAATTCAGTCAAAATAACTTTGAAGTGTATACCGCTACAGATGGATCTCAAGTAATGGAAAAACTAAAAGGAGGGTTAGTTCCCGATGTCATGCTTATAGACATTATCATGCCTATTATGGATGGTTTTGAAGTATTGGAAAGAATTAATAATGACAACATGTGCAAAGATGCTGTAAAGATAATTTTATCTAACAAAAGCCAGCAGGCAGATATTGATAGGGGGAATACTCTCGGAGTAGAGGGTTATATTGTAAAAGCAAATTCAACTCCTGCAGAAGTTATCGCTCAGGTTATAGAAATCTTGTCTAAAAAAATATCAAATTCAAAACAATCCCAATAAAAAATATGAACTATAAAAAACAACTAGAAGACCTTATTTTAAATGTAATACACGAAGAAGGGTCAGACTTGCATTTGGGTGCAGGTAGAGTGCCGGCTATTCGTGTTTCTGGGGAGCTTATCTTTTTATTAAAATATCCTGAATTTACAAAAGAAGATATGGCAGGGATTCTAAAAGAAGTATTAGACGAAAAAAAGATAGATAGATTTATGGAGAATCAGGAGATGGACTTTTCATATGATTTTAACAATGGGCAAGCACGTCTCAGGGGTAATGCATTTTTTCAAAAAGGACTTATAAATATAGCCTTTAGACTTATTTCAAAAGTAAAATCTCTCTCTGAGCTACATTTACCACCTATCATAGCCGATATTGCCAGGAAAAAACAAGGATTCTTTTTGGTTGTCGGTCCAGTTGGTCAAGGTAAATCCACCACCATCTCTTCTATGATAAATCTCATAAACACTGAACAGACAAAACACATAGTGACTATTGAAGACCCGATAGAGTTTATGTATAATGCAGAGAAATCTATCATCAATCAACGAGAAGTCGGTATTGACACAAAGGATTTTCATATCGCCCTCGGTTCAGTTTTTCGTGAAGATGTAAATGTGATTATGATAGGAGAGATGCGCACCCCAGAGACCATAGCCACAGCCGTCACAGCAGCGGAGACAGGGCATTTAGTTCTCTCTACTCTCCACACCAACAATGCTTCTCAGACAATAGACCGAATCATAGACTCTTTTCCAGGGACACAACAAGACCAGATACGAGTCCAGCTCGCATCTAGTCTCCTCGGTATTTTCTCTCAACGGCTTATACCGAGGATTGCTGGCGGGCTTGTGCCTGCTTATGAATTGTTGTTAAATAATAATGCAGTGGCGAATTTAATTCGTGAAAAACGCACCCACGAGATAGATGTAGTCATAGAGACAGGTATGGAGTCCGGCATGATAGACCTAAATCATTCTCTCTTGGAGCTCGTCCGAGGGGGAGAGATAACAATAGAAAACGCTTATCAGTATTCTCTAAATCCAAAAGGATTAGAAAGAATGCTTTAAAAAAATGTTATTCAAATACAAATCAGTTGATGAAAAAGGTATAAATAAAGAAGGAGAAATAGATGCTCCTACCCGTGACATGGCCATCAGCGGTCTTCAGCGTCGGGGGCTCATTATTTTGGAAATCAAAGAATCCGAAGGAGAAAAATTTTTCATGTCTATTTCGTTTTTTGATAAAGTAAAAATGAAAGATATAGTTATTCTTTCTCGTCAGATAGCTACACTTTTTGAAGCCCAAGTGTCTGCTCTCAAGGCTTTTACCATGCTCGCAGCAAATTCTGAAAATAAACTCTTGGGCAAGAAGTTGACCCAAGTCGGGGATGACTTGCAGGCTGGAGTCTCTATCTCTGGGGCCCTTTCCAAGCATCCAGATGTGTTTTCTGAATTTTATATAAATATGGTCCGGGCAGGAGAAGAAACAGGAAAATTAAATCAGACTTTTTTACACCTAGCAGAATATTTAGATCGCCAATATGCTCTAACTAGTAAAACCAGAAATGCACTTATCTATCCAGCCTTCGTTATTTTTACTTTTTTTGCGGTTATGACACTTATGTTTGTAGTTGTTATCCCAAAACTCTCTGCCATACTCCTTGATTCTGGACAAGAAGTTCCATTTTTTACCAAAATAATCATCGGTCTTTCGGATTTCTTTGTGCACTACGGGTTTCTAGTTGTTATATTTTTGATTATTTCTGGTTTCTGGCTTTGGTGGCTTTCTAGAACATCTGCTGGTAAAGCTTATATTGATAAAATGCGTTTATCTATTCCGCTGATTGGGGATTTGTACAAGAAATTATACCTCTCTAGAATTTCAGACAACTTGGATACCATGCTTGTCTCTGGAATACCTATCATTCGTTCCATTGACCTCACTGCAGAAGTTGTTAGTAGTTTAGTGTATAAAAGTATTTTAAAAGATGTGGCAGATGGGGTGAAATCCGGACTTTCTTTGTCTGTGGCCTTTGAAAAATATCCAGAGCAGATACCGAATATTATGGTGCAGATGGTAAAAGTAGGAGAAGAGACAGGTTCTCTCG
>LBZW01000006.1 GCA_000993955.1 Candidatus Nomurabacteria bacterium GW2011_GWA2_40_9 | reverse complement strand
CGTTTTTTAATTCTGGAAATGTCTTTAATCCCAGGGGATCGAACTCCGGTGTTTTCTATAAAAAGCACTCTATGGCCTTGGTTGGCGAAGGTCTGCATGATTTGCTGATGCCCTTGCCAAATAAAATCCCAGTCAATAGAGGAAAAACAAATAATATTTTCTGAAGAATTCATTTTTTAAGTTAAAATATCAATAATCCCAAAATTCCTGTCAGTAAAGAACCCATAAAGAGAATGAGTACTGCTTTTGTGGGGGCAAGTCCTCTTTTGACTAGTTGATGGGAAAGATGATTTGTATCACCAACGTAAATGGGGTGATGTTTTTTAATTCGAATGGCTATAACGGTAAGGGTATCGCAAAGAGGAATAAAAAGTAAAAAAAGCATCCCAATCAAAACGGCCCAATGAGAAGTGTTGGATTTAATTAAATGATCAAATAACCAGGTTGAGTAAGTGGCCAATGAAAAACCGATAAAAAGACTTCCTGTGTCACCTAGAAAAATTCGAGCTTTTGGAAAATTGTAAGGTAAAAACCCAAGTAAACTTCCAATGGGGATTAATAAGAAAAGAGCAAAAAGAGCGTGATGGGTGGTATAGGCTAAGAAAGCAAAAAGAGAAAGAATGATAATGGCTAAGCCAGAAGATAGGCCATTCATATTGTCCAGAAGATTAAAGGAATTAGTGAGCCCTACAATCCAAAAAAAGGAAATAAGAGCATTGAGATAAGAGAGGTGGAAAAAATTTAATCTTGACCCACTAAAAACCATGATGAACGCCACCAAACTTTGAATAAGAAGTTTTAACTTAAAATCAAGGCTTTTAAAATCATCTAGAATGCCAATTAAAATAATAAAGAGAGAGCAAATAAGGTAGAGGGCCATTTTTAGCCAAAAAAGCTTTTCTTCACCAAAAGAGAAAAAAGCGGGCCCCGTAATGAAAAGCTGATAAGAAATGAGGAGATAAAAGAAAACTAAAGTGAATAAAAAAGCCAAAAAAATGGCCAATCCTCCGAGTAAAGGAGTGGGGCTTTTATGGATTTTTCGATAATTGGGAGTGTCTAAAACATTAAATCGAAATGCAAGATTTTGTGCAATGGGGGTTAATAAATAAGATAGACAAAAAGAACTAAGTAATAATAATAAAGTTATTTTGTAGAGTATTAGGGGATAAAACATATTTTTAAAAAGTATACTATTTGAAAGAATGAAGTCAATTTCTTAAATGGAACATAAACCCATAAAGATCGTACGAATTTTTTCGAGGCTTAATATTGGAGGGCCTTCTCTTCAGGTAACACTTTTAAGTGAACACCTATCTCCTCCTTACGAGACGATCTTGGTAACAGGTAATGTAGATCAAAAAGAAGGGGATATGTCGTACCTACTGCGGACATCAAAGAAATATCGTCATGTTTTTATTCCTGAACTTGGAAGAAATGTGCAGATTTGGAAAGATTTTATAGCTTTTGTTAAAATTGTAAAATTATTAATTCAAGAAAAACCCGATATTGTTCATACGCATACCGCAAAAGCAGGAGTATTGGGACGTTTAGCAGCTATTATAACAAGAGTTCCCATTCGAGTTCACACCTTTCACGGCCATGTTTTTAAGGGATACTTTAATCCTTTTAAAACGTGGATAATTTTACAAGTAGAAAAAATATTAGCATATTTTACAACAGGCATTGTTGCCATTAGCACTCGTCAAAAAGAAGATTTAGTAAATAAGTATAAAATAGCTTCTAAACATAAAGTTTTTGTTATTCCATTAGGCTTTGATCTTAGCCATTTTGTTGGGACTCATCAGGACAATATAGAACTAAAGAAACGATTAAATTTGCCTTTAAATAAATATCTTATTGGGATTGTGGGGCGACTTACTCCCATTAAAAATCACGGGTTATTTCTAAAAATTGCTAAAAAACTTATTCAGATAAGACAAGATGTGCATTTTGTGATTGTGGGGAATGGGGAGTGTTATAGAGAAATTCAAGATGAGATTTGCAATGGTGAACTTTTAGCCCATTGTTCCCTCTTGGGATGGCAAAAAGAATTAAAGCCCATTTATGAGGTTTTGGATATTGTGTGTTTAACGTCTTTGAATGAGGGAACTCCGGTGTCTTTGATTGAAGCTCAGGCATGTGGGAAAGTGGTTATTGCTTCGGATGTGGGAGGGGTGAGAGATGTTGTATTGAGTGAGAATGGGTATGTAATACCTTTACAGAATGAAGATGAATTTGTGCAAAAAATAATATATTTACTCGATCATTCAGATATGAGACAAAAAATGGGCAAAACTGGACAAAAATTTGTTTTTGAAAATTTTGGAAAAGAAAAACTTTTAATTAATATAGATGAATTATATAATCATTTGGTGAATGAAAGGAAGCGAGCATGAAGTGTTTAGTGACTGGGGGAGCCGGATTCATTGGATCTCATCTGGTAGAAGCGCTAGTAAAAAAAGGTGCTCACGTTCGAGTGCTGGATAATTTTTCTTCTGGTAAGAAAAGTAATTTGGCCCAAGTTGAAAAAAAGGTCGAAATTATTGAAGGAAATATTGTAGATTGTTCACTGGTTAAAGAAGTGATGAATGGTGTGGATTATGTTTTCCATCAAGCAGCATTAAAAACAGTACCAGAATCTTTTAACTGCCCTCAAGAGTATAATAAAGTTAATATTGAAGGAACTCTGATTCTTTTAGAAGAAGCGGTCAAAAATAAAATTAAAAAATTTGTGTATGCTTCATCAAGTTCTGCTTATGGAGACAGTGTTTCTTTACCTAAAAGAGAAACAGATGTGCCTTTGCCCATTTCTCCTTATGGGATAACTAAATTAGCAGGAGAAGAATATTGTTATGTTTTTTCTAAGAATTATGCTTTGCCAACGGTGAGCCTTCGATATTTTAATGTTTTTGGCCCCAGGCAGCCTGAAAAAGACGGATATAGCCCTGTGATTCCAAAGTTTATTTCCTGTATCTTAAAAAATGAATCGGCACCTATTTATGGGGATGGAACACAATCCAGAGATTTTACGTATATTGATGATGTGGTTTTGGCTAATATTCTAGCGATAGAAAAACAAGAAGTGGTGGGAAGCTTTAATGTAGGAAAGGGAGAAAACCATAATTTATTAGAAGTCATTGAATTATTAAATAAATTCTTAAATAAAAATATAAAACCAATATTTTTACCTCCTCAAAAAGGAGATGTAAAGCATACTTTGGCCTCTATTGAGCTTATTCAAGAAAAACTGGGTTATAAGCCTACCTGTTCATTTGAAGAGGGCCTAAAGAGAACACTTGCGTGGTTTCAAAATTTATGATCGAAAAATAATGATGGATTTAAACCAAAAATTAAAAGAAAGAAAAGCAAAAGTTGCTATTTTGGGATTAGGGTATGTAGGGTTGCCTTTGTGTCTGGAATTTTTGGAATCTGGTTTTGAAGTTATTGGGTTAGATGTTAATGAAAATAAAGTTAAAAGTTTAAATCGTGCAGAGTCTTATGTTACTGATATTTCTAATGAAGAACTTTTAAAAGCATTAAATACTAAGCGCTTTAGAGTCAGCAGCGATTTTTCTCTTTTAAAGGAAGTAGATACGGTTTCGGTGTGTGTGCCCACTCCGCTTCGAAAAACTAAAGAACCCGATATTTCTTTTATTATTTCTGCGGCAGAGAATATAGGAAAATATTTAAAAAAAGGGCAATTAGTTGTTTTAGAAAGCACTACCTATCCAGGAACAACAGAAGAGATTGTGTTGCCGGAACTCGAAAAGTCTGGACTTAAAGTTGGGAAGGATTTTTTCTTGGCCTTTTCTCCTGAAAGAATTGATCCAGGGAATCTAAAATTTAATCTTAAAAATACTCCTAAAATTGTAGGGGGAATAACATCTAATTGTACAGAAATGGCTGTTTCTTTATATTCTACCATTGTTAATAAAGTGATTCCTGTGTCATCTACTCAAGCAGCAGAGATGGTAAAGCTTCTCGAAAATACATTTCGAGCGGTCAATATTGGTTTGGTCAATGAAATTGCCTTAATGGCAGATAAACTCAATTTAGATGTGTGGGAAATTATTGATGCAGCAGCCTCAAAGCCTTTTGGATTTTTGCCCTTTTATCCAGGTCCAGGGTTAGGGGGGCATTGTATTCCTGTAGACCCTCATTATCTGTCCTGGAAGCTTCGAGAATTAAATTATAATCCAAAATTTATTGATCTAGCCCAAGAAATTAATTCTAAAATGCCAGAACTTGTGGTGGATAAAATTGCTTTTGCTCTTAATAAATTTAAAAAGGCCCTCAATGGGTCTAAAGTTTTGGTTTTAGGAATTGCTTATAAAAAAGATGTGGGAGATGTCAGAGAATCACCTGCTTTAGATATTATTGAATTATTGAGACAAAAAGGAGCACAGGTGTCTTATGAAGACAAATATTGTCCGTTTCTACATCATGAACATGTTGAATTGAAATCTATTACTTTAGATTATTCCACCTTTAGCCAATACGATTGTATAGCTATTGTGACAGACCATTCTTATTTTGATTACGAAAAAGTGGTTGAATTTTCCTCTGTAGTTGTAGATTGCAGAAACGCCACTCGATGGGTTAAAAGCCATAAAGATAAGATCATCAAAATTTAATCATGTCACTTTGCCATTTGCCTATTTATGATCCACAAAAGTGTACATTTTTTGCGTTAGGTAGAAATGCCATCTATGCAGCAGTCCAAGCGTTTAAACTTGAACCTGGCGATGAAGTTTTAACCCCTGCCTTTGATTGTGACGGCTCCTTACAACCGTTTCGGGTATTAGGGCTTAATTTAAAGTTTTTTAGATCTAATCCATATACTTTTGAAGTGGACATAGAGGATCTAAAGAAACGAATAACACCCAAAACAAGACTACTTCATATTATTAATCATTTTGGTTTCCCTCAGCCTTGGGAAGAATTACTTTCGTTAAGGAAGACAACGGGAATTCCTATATTAGAAGATAATGCGTATTCTTTATTTTCAACGTACCAAGGGAAGCAATTTGGAACTTTTGGAGATATATCTATATTTTCCTTAAGAAAAAATCTTCCTATCATTGATGGGGGGATGGTGCGTATTAATAATCCAGAGTACTTGATGACTTTTAAACAAAAGAAACCGCAGTGGTTTTATATGACAGAACTATCTTCAATGTTGAGATTTCTAAAAACAAAAATAGGGATTAAAAACATCCCTTCTCTATTTAAAACAATGGTTCCTCCGCCTCTCTATTCTGATGGAGATAAAGAGGTTCCTCTTTGGCCTTCTCGCGATTGTATTGGCAATGATTTTTCTCAAGACTATCTTCGCCCCATGTCTAAGCTAGCGCAATATCAATTAAGTTTATATGATGCAGAAGATTATCAAAAAATAGCTACTCAGAAGCGAGAGCAGTATCTTTTTTTAGTACAAGAATTAAGTAATATAAGGGGTATAAAAATTTTATGGCCAAATTTACCTCAAGGTATAGTTCCCTTTAATTTTTCTTTTTTAGTTTTCCATAATCGGGATACACTTTTAAAAAATCTACAGAAAAAATATGATGTTATGGTTTGGCCCACATTATCTCAAACTGTTTTAGATCAACTAGATGATTTTCCAGAAATTAGATTGCTGGGAAAGCAGTTAGTACAGATAAATCTTCAAAATTTAGCTCAATTGACAGACATTTTAAAGAATGATTTAATCTTGACATATTCTTAATATGTCAAAGATTTCAATAGTTTTCCCAGTATATAATGAAGAAGGCAACTTAGAATTTCTATATAATCAGGTTAAAGAAGCTTTAATTTCAATTAACATCGATTATGAGATGATTTTTGTAGATGATGGAAGTTTAGATAATTCATTATCTATTATAAAAGCATTAAGAAAGCAGGATAATCGTGTTATTTATATATCTTTATCTCGAAATTTTGGTCATCAAAATGCTCTTTTTGCAGGACTGAGTTATTGTACTGGAGATGCGGTGATTACAATGGATGCAGATTTGCAGCATCCACCTGTTTTAATTCCTAAAATGATTGAATTATGGAAGCAGGGTAATGAAGTAGTTTATACTACAAAAAAAAATGCTGAATTACCTTTTATTAAAAACTTTATAGTTAAGTGTGCCTATTGGATAATTTCAAAACTATCTGGTTTGAAGCTTCAGTTTGGACAATCTGACTTTAGATTAATTGATAAAGCTGTATTGAAAATTATCTTGAATATTCCTGAATATCATAAATTTTTGAGAGGTCAAATTAGTTGGGTTGGTTTTAAACAGACAGGTTTGAATTTTGATGTCGAGCCACGATATAAAGGAAAAGCCAAATATTCATATAAAAGTCTATTTTTTTTGGCCTTAGATGGTATTTTTTCTTTTTCAAGATATCCTTTACATGTGGTTACTTTAATGGGTGTAACCATTGCTCTGATATCATTTATGTATATGGTATATGATGTTTTATATCCCTGGGCCTTAAAATTTTTTCTCAATAGTGATATTCTTCTTCCTCCAGGATGGGCAACGTTGGTGGTAGCAGTGTTTTTTTTAGGAAGTGTGCAATTAATAGCCATTGGAATTTTAGGTGAATATGTAGGTAGAATATTTGATCAGACCAAAGGGCGGCCCGTTTTTATTGTTAAAGAAAAATCATTTAACCTATGAAATATACAAATGGGATTAGAAAGCTCATTGTTAATGCTGATGACTTTGGACTTCATCATTCCATTAATGAGGCAGTAGAAGATGCTCATCAAAATGGTATTCTTACCAGTGCCTCTTTAGTTGTAAATGGAGAAAGCTTTGAGAAGGCCATTGCTATTGCCAAAAGAAATAAAAAATTAGGAGTTGGAATCCATTTGACATTAAATGGTGAAAATCCTGTAGCATCTGTAAGCCAAATACCATCTCTCATTGGTTTAATCCCTACACACGTAGATAGTCATCGGCATATTCATTTATTTCCTCCCGTTTTTAGGGTAGTAAAAGAGGTTTTAAGAAAACACAATCTTACTAAGGTTAGATTTTTAAATGTGCCTTTTTCTGATTATTTTTATGGAAATTTTTCAAAGGTGATAATGGAACGATTTTTAAAATTGAGTATTTTTTCGAAAGATAAAAATATGCAAAGTCCTGATTATTTTTATGGGGCATTTAACAGCGGCAGCATAGATTTTAAATATTTTAAAAAAACTATCATAAAACTTCGGCCGGGAATTTCGGAAATTAATTTTCATCCTGGAAAGAATAATGTTTTACTTAAAGAAAAATATGGGATATGGGAAAAGCGTTATCATTGGAAGTGTAATTGGGAGAGGGAATATAATATTCTTTTAAATCCTGATATCAAAACACTTATTCAAAAACATAATATTTCTATTATCAATCATTTAGAAATTAAAGGCGTTAGAGATTAAATTTTTATGCACATTGCTTGTACCATTTGTCTTACCAATACACATCTTGCATTAAAAGATCAGTCTTCAAAAATGTACCATTGTAATAATTGTGACCATTCTTTTAATGTTGTTTCAGGAGATTGGCGGTTACAGTATTCTGAGGATTATTATACAAAAAAACATACTAATTGGTTTAATAATCCCAATTATTGGTTATTTGAGTTTATTCATACAAATATTGAGCGCTTTTCAAGGAAAGAGAAAGAAATCAAATTAGCTGATATTGGATGCGGAAAAGGAGATTTACTGAAATATCTTAAAGAAAAAAAATCTAATCTTAAATTATATGGGATGGATCTTAGTCAAAATTATGATTCTGATATTAATTTTATAAAAGGCGATTTTTTAAAAGATAATATTGATATGCAATTTGATGTTGTGAGTAGTCTGGCGGCCATTGAACACGTTGATAATATTACACTATTTGCTAAGAAATTAAATCGGCTCTTGAAGCCTGGTGGTTTATTAATTGTCATGACGGATAACACAAAAAGCATTATTCATAAGATTGCGGAAATACTTAAACACGTTGGCTGGAAAACACCCTTTTATAGTCTATATGAACCGGCTCATTTGAACCATTTCTCAAATCACTCACTGAAAAATCTTTTAGAAAATCAGGGTTTTGAAATTATAATTCAAAGAAATCACAATTACCCATTAAAAGCTGTTGATTTGCCAACAAATAATTTGATTCTAAAAAACTTTTATTTGTTCGCCATGTGGATCTTTTTTTCTTTGCCTCGAAAGTTCGGTATTCTTCAGACTATAATTTGTCGAAAAAATTTATTGTAATTGGTACAAATATTGGGGGCAGGTCAAAATAGAATTATTGAAAACTAAATATTGATTTTATGATAAATCTAAAAATTTATATTAAATTAATAAAACGATATAATTCACCTAGTTTATGGCTTCGTTTTTATATTTTTGTAAGACTATTGGTGTGCCCATTCGATAAGATTTTATATTTTTTGCCAAAGATGAAAACATTAATAGATGTAGGGTGTGGAAGTGGATTGTGGTTAAATTTTTTAGCATTGAAACAAAAAAATATTGATCTATTAATGGGCGTAGATATTGATGGTAGAAAATTAAAATTAGCGCGTTCTTCAAAAAATAAAAAAATAAAATATCTTGATTTAAAAGAGTATGGTAACCAAAAAATATCTACCGATTGTATTACTTTAATAGATGTAGTTTATCTTTTATCTAAAGATGAACAAAAGAAATTGTTTCAAGATTGTTTTCAGCGTTTAAATGATGGAGGAGGACTTTTTATTAAAGATGTACTTACCGAACCATATTGGAAATTTTTATTTAATTACATGCAAGAATTTATTTCTGTGAGAGTATTGCATATAACGTATGGGCAGAAGTTTTTTTGGCTAACAGAGAATTATTTGATTAATATATTAAGCCATATTGGGTTTAAAGAAATTCGGATAGAAAGAATTGATCGGTGGTATCCTTATCCCCACTTTTTATGTATAGCAAAAAAATAGGTCTATTTTTATGTTTATTCATTGTTTATGTATTTAGTGGCACATTAGTAATTCCTACCATTAACAATAATTATAAGGATCCAAATCTTATTACTTATTTTAATGCTGATGAAGCTTACATTATGGATATTCTTTGGAAATATTATAGTGGTGAAACTAGGGATAGCTATCAGGGAGCATTTGATTATGGATTAGAATTCCATTATTTAACAGATATTAGTCGCCATGTATTGTCATGTTTTATAAATATTACTCCGGGAACTTTTATTTTAATATTAAGATGGCTTCATTTTATTGGGTGGCTTTTATCCTTTTGGGCTCTTCTTTGTCTAATTCGTTATCACTTTGATGATTTTTGGCAACCTATGGCTGCTATGTTTCTTTTAGCGGTTAGGCCGGCATTTGCTTATTTTACAAATAATGCCAAACCTGAACCCTTAGTGCTCTTCTTTATTATTTTAGGGTTAAATTATACTTTAAGAATTATTCAATCTCCTATTTGGAAAAATATTTTATGTGCTATTATTTTTACTTCTATTGCCTATCTTATTAAGATTGAAGGATTGTTTTTATTGCCTGCTATTGTTGTGGCCCTCTATTTTTCAGATGGTAAAGTATATAAATCCATAGCTCAATTGTCTTGGTTAACTCCTATAATCATAGGGGTGGTATTATTAGTTATTTCTTTTGCTCCTATTATTTTTTATAAACGTATTTCTACTGGGCATACGTTTTATGAAGAATATGGTTTAATAACAAGTTTTATAAAACTTAAGATTCCTTTATATATAATGTTAGTAGCTATTGGTTTTATATTTTCTCCACTACTCGTTTATTTTATGATCCCATATAAAATGTTACGCAATCATTTAGCTAAGCTAAGCTGTTGTGGCTTATTAATAGGGGGCTTATTTATATTAATTACACTGGTAATTGGTTTTAGATGGGTTTTAAATCCGAGTTATTTTATTAGTACCCTTGTAGGATATGGATCAATTTTTTTTGCTCATGATTCAGCGTTGCAAAACAATTCGTTTAATTTAGTTTTATTTGTTAAAAATTTTATTTTAAAAGTTAGAGAATTGGATGTTATTATTTTTATTCTATTTCTACTTTATCTCATTGTTGAAATAGTTTCTCTGTTTAAATCTAAAAGACTTTCTGTTCCTTTATATAAACGCCTTGTTCTTATTATGTTTTTTATTCCATGTCTCATTCTATTATTTTCAAGCGGTCGAATGGTGGGGCTTCACATGCTTCCATTTTTTGTAGTGATGTCGATTTTAAGCTTTCAGGGAATGAAGCTATTAGTAAGATCATCTAATCTTAAAAGAAGTTATTGTTATGTTTTAAATGGATTATTTGTAATCTTAATTTTAGGAAGTATCGGTTTTAATGGATGGCATGTTATTAAGTCTAGAATGTATGAATTTCATCGAGATCAAGATATCGTATTTGATATTCAAAAATGGTTTCAAGAAAATATTCCGAATCAAGCAAAAATTGTTTCAGATCATTTAACGCGTGTTTATTTGGCTTCAGAGTATAAAAGTGTAAAATTTTTAGATTATGCGGATCCTTTAAAGAACATGAAAACTTATATAAAAGAATTTCAGCCAACTTATGTTTATTACAATGAGGGAGTAAGAGATGAACAGATCCCTTTGCTTAATAAAATCATTACAGATTACAAGGTGGTTTTAATAAAAGCTTTTGAGAATTCTAATGATTCATATCAAAGATATCCTAAAAGCCGATTTGTGATTTACAAAATTCTATATTAGAAAATATGTTAAATGCTGAATGATAAAAAAAATAGTGATGTGGTCATTCTCTGTGGAGGCAAAGGGACTCGTTTAAAAGAGGAGACTGAAAGTAAACCCAAGCCCATGGTTGAAATAGGAGAGAAGCCTCTTTTATGGCACGTCATGAAATATTATTCTTGTTTCGGTTTTAAAAGATTTATTTTAGCCTTAGGGTATAAAGCAGATATCATAAAGCAATACGACTTTAATGAAAGTGATTGGGAAGTGGTGTGTGTAGATACAGGGTTAAATACATTAAAAGGAGGGAGAATTAAAAGAGTAGAACCCTATATTCAAAGTAATTTTTTTCATTTAACCTATGGTGATGGCTTGAGTACTGTTGATCTCGATGCTTTACAAACATTTCATTTGAAACATGGAAAAATTGGGACAGTAACTGCCGTTCATCCTTCTTCTCGATTTGGAGAAATGATGATCAAGGATAATGTTGTTATCCAATTTGAAGAAAAACCACAATTAACAACGGGATATATTAATGGTGGTTTTTTTGTATTTAATAGGAGTTTTTTAGATTGTTTAACTCAAGATGAAAATTGTGATTTAGAGTTTGGTGCTCTTCAAACATTATCTCATGATCGTGAACTTTTGTCTTATAAACATGAAGGATATTGGCAATGCATGGATAATGTTCGAGATATGGAATATTTAAATAAATTGTGGCAATCAGATTGTCCACCTTGGAAAATTTGGGAATGATATTAGTTACAGGGAATCGAGGATATATTGGAACTGTCATGACAAAGATGCTTAAAACGGCATCTTATGAAGTCATGGGGTTGGATAGTGATTGGTATCGCGACAATCACTTTTATATCGATGACGCGAATCCTAATAAACAGATTATAAAAGATATTAGAAATGTAACTTCAGAAGATCTTGATGGGGTCAAAGGAGTTATTCATTTGGCAGCTCTTTCTAATGATCCTTTGGGTGAAGTAAATCCGTATTTAACTGAGCAGATTAATACGGATGCGGCCATTAAATTAGCTAGTCTTTGTAAGAAGAGAAGGATTGGGCGATTTATATTTGCATCTTCCTGTAGTATTTATGGAGTTGCTACAAATGACTTGCCTATTTCAGAGGAGGGACATTTAAACCCGCAAACAAGCTATGCTAAAGCGAAAGTCAATGCAGAGAGGCAACTCAAAGCGTTAGCCGATGATCATTTCCATCCTGTCATTATGCGTAATGCAACCGTTTATGGGTCTTCACCGAAGTTGCGATTGGATTTAGTGGTGAATAATCTGGCTGCGAGTGCTTATTTAACAGGAAAAATAGCTGTTATGAGTGATGGGTCTCCCTGGAGACCTTTGATTCATATTGAAGATTTTTGCCAGGCATTTATGATAGTACTTGAAGCGCCTCAGGAAAAAATTTATGCAGAAATATTTAATGTTGGATCAAATGAGGATAACTATCAAATTAGAGATTTGGCACTTCAAATCCAAAACATAATGCCACATACAAAAGTTGAAATTTTAAATAAAATGCAATCTGATGAAAGAACGTATCGGGTAGATTTTTCAAAAATAAAAGAAAATATTGGTTTTAAATCGAAATGGAATTTAAAAGAGGGAATTTTAGAGCTTTTGAATACATTTAAAGAAAATGATCTTACACTTCATGATTTTACATCCGGTAAGTATTTTAGAATTGGGGCAATTCAATCTCACTTGAAAGAAAAAAGAATGAATCAGGAGCTTTTTTGGCTATGATCGAAGGTGTTTTAATACACCCTCTCAAAAAAATATGTGATGAAAGGGGGATGATTATGCATATGTTGAGGTCTGATGACCCTCATTTTGAAAAATTTGGAGAAATTTATTTTTCAACTGCTTATCCGGGAATTATTAAAGGGTGGCATGAACATACAAAACAGACCCAGTTTTATGCGGTAATTGAGGGGATGATTAAGCTTATTCTTTATGATAATCGTAAAATATCAAAGACTTATAAGGAGCTTATGGAGCTTTTTATTGGAGAAAATAATTATGAGCTTGTTCGAATCCCTCCAGGCATTATTAATGGATATAGGGCCATCGGATTAAAAACAGCCATTGTGGCTAATTGTGCAACGCTTCCTCACAATCCTACGGAAATGATTCATCATGATCCCCACTCCAATACAGTCCCTTATTCTTGGGATCAACCTGGAAATCAAATAGACAAATAATAAAATGGACTATCGTTGGATAGAAAATATTAGAGATTTTCAAAATATTTCTCAAAATTGGGATCAGGTTCTTCTGGATTCTAACAGTGATAATCCTTTTTTACTGTCTGACTTTATTTTAACGTGGTGGAAATATTATCATTCTGGAAATCATTTAAGAATTTTAGTTATTTATGAGGACGGTAAACTTATGGGAGGAATTCCTTTATATCTTCGAAAAGAAGGATGGAAAAGAGGATTTCTTAAAACGTTATATTACATAGGTGATGGGACAGCAAATTATACAGAGCCTCTTTTTCCTTTATCCAAAAATTTTTGGAATATTTTTTTGAATGCTTTGAAAAGTGAAAATGATTGGGATTTGCTTCATCTTTTTAATGTTCGTGGTCAAAGTAATCTTGTGCAAGAATTTAATCCAAGACTTTTAGATTCTAAAATATCTGTTAAATTGATTCAAGATCATCTCAATTGGGCAATAGATTTGTCTCAAGGGTTAGAAAAATATCAAGCACAGTTATCTAAAAAATTAAAAAAAGATTTAAAACAAAAAAGACGACAAGCTATGGAGTTCTATGGAGGATTAACACTTAAAGAGGTGAATGATACAGAAGAAGTCAAAAAGTACTTTGATTTATATGTTAACTTTTCACGCCAATCATTTGAAGCTAGAAAAGAACGTAGTAATTTCAATGATGCTTCATATGCTCAATTTTTTAAGAATTTTTTAGTTCTAATGAGTCAGAATGGTAGGTTAACTACGCATGTGTTATTTGTTGGAGGTAAAACCGCTGCTATTAACTTTGGTTATCGTTTTGGGAAAGGGTTAAATTGTGTATTAACGGCTTTTAATGATGAATTCCATTCTCTAAGGCCGGGCTATTTATTAATAGAAGAAATTATTAAAAAAACTGTGTTAGATAGAGAAAATTATTACAATTGGTATGGACATTACAAATTCTATAAAAGTCAGATTTGTAATTTAGTAGAACCTCTCTATCGCATAAAAGTATTTAAGAAAAATATATATACTTATTCTTTACATTATATAGAGGAAAATATGAGACATATTCGACAATCCTATGTCAGGCAATAAACAAAATATACAGGGGCTTGTTATTGGCGCCAATGGATTGATCGGCAATTATATGGGAAGGTTGCTGACACATAAAAGTGTGTTATGGAAGGGGACATGTCACAATCGAACTTGCTCGGATTTTTTAAAATTAAATATTCTTGATGATGATTTAGAATCTATATTTTCTCATTTCAGCCCAGATGTTGTTTTTCATTGTGCAAATCTTTCTGGGGGAGTTGATTTTTGTGAAGAACATCCAGAAATTGCCAAAAAATTTCATTTAGAAGCAACTCAAAAAATTGGGTCTTATTGTAAAGAAATAGGCGCGACTTTAGTTTATTTTTCCACAGATTATATTTTTGATGGCACCAAAGGGCCTTATCAGGAAAATGATGTGCCTAATCCTTTAAATATATATGGAAAATTAAAACTTCAATCAGAATACTGGATACAAGAACATCTTAAAAAGTTCTTAATTGTACGAACCACCAATGTGTATGGGTGGGATCCAAAAACACTTACGCCAAACTATATCATGAATCTGTATCCCTGTTTCATCAGTAACTTCCTTAATCAATGATTTTATTAATCGATTCCAGTGGGCGTTAGGTGCTTCTAAAATATTAGAATTAGATTCTTCTTTAGTGCAAGAATTAAAAGATTCTTTAAAAGGCACAGTTGTGCGTCCACAAAAGTCGTGGTTGAGTAATGCAAAGTTTAAAAAACAATGCAATAAAGCAGCATTGCATGATCATTTAGAAGGTTTAAGATTGATGAAAAAACAGATATATGAATATTCTTAATCGAAAAAAACTTAAAGAGGTTCATTATGATTCTTTTAAAGAAGGACAAAGTAAGGGCTATTTAGATCCCACAAGATGGCATTATTCAACGCCTGTTCTTAATTCTCAGATACTTCGGCTTATCTTTAGATATTCAAAGATATTGGAACTTTTTAATCTGATAACTCCTTTAGATCAGATATCTCAAAAAAAAATAAAAATTTTAGAACCAGGCTGTGGTCCTGGATTTTTAGCAAATGGTTTGGCATTATTGGGGGATGTGTGGAGTTTTGATTATACACCTGAAGCCATAAGCTTGGCTAAGCAGCTTTCTATGGGTAGTAATATTATTTTTTTTGAGGCTGATGGGACAAGGCCACTTCAAATAAATGAACTAAAAGAAAAAAAATTTGATCTCATTTTAATGCGAGAATTTCATCCATTAGCCAGGAATATTATTGAAAATCCTCCTCCTGCACAAATTGTAAAGGAGTATTATGCAATCTTAAACGAGGGAGGTTTAATAATTATTGAACATGCTCTTCCAGAAAAAATTTGGAGAGGGAGTGAAAACGTTTTAAAAATATCAAAAATTATTAAAGAGTTCAATGGGATGATGTTTTATACGTTTTCTTTACATGTTTTTTTAGAGGTTCATTCTTTTGTTAAAAAATATCTTAAGATTGAGAAATTTCTATTTCTGTGCCGTTTGATAATGCCCTTAGAGCGTCTGTTTTGTTATGTAACCAATAGAGCTCTCTCTAAAATTATTATAGTAAAAAAATGAACTTACCAATTTTTTCTGTCATTATTACAACCTATAATCGCAAGGATTTATTGCCTCATGCAATTCAAAGTGTTTTAGATCAAACATTTACAGATTTTGAACTCTTGATTATTGATAATGGTTCTATGGATGATACTAAATCTGTGGTTCAATCTATTAAAGATAATCGAATAAAGTATGTTTTAAATCCAAAACCAACTCAATCTTGCGATGCCCCTAGAAACTTAGGGATTAGTTTGGCTCAAGGTGAATTCATTTCTTTTTTGGATGATGATGATATTTGGCATCCTAAAAAATTAGAAAAAGTCGAAAAAGCATTTGATGAAAATCTGGATGTTGGTGCTGTTTGTCATTATGAAAATAAGGTAGTGAATGGAAAAATAGAGGGAATTTTAAGATATGGTCCTTGGTGTGATCATTTTTATGAAAAATTACTTTATGAAGGAAATTGTCTTTCTCCTTCCGCATTAACTATCAAAGCGGATCTCCTTAAAAAATCTGGAGGCTTTGATTTAAGAAAAGAAATTGATGGGGCAGCAGATTATGAGTTGTGGTTAAGATTAGCTGCTCAAGGAGTGAAGTTTTATTTTATTAAAGAATCTTTGGGAGAATTTAGAATCACTGGGAATAACCGAAGTATGGCAGATCCAACATATTCTTTAAAAACAGCATATTTTATTAAAGAACATCTTTTGTCTTATGAGGAGGTAATTTTTTTTTGTATTTCAAGACGAGGGATGTGGAGAGTAGTTTGTTTATATCTAATCGCTCTAAGAGCCTTTTTAAAAAGAGGTGATTGTAAAAATATGTTTAAATATATTTTTCAAATAAGCCAGATATTTATTGTGCGACCTTTTTTAATTTTTAATTTATGTTCCAGGTTGTTAAGAACTCAAGCTTGAAAAAGTATTATCGGAAATATTGTCGTAATAGCTATAGGTGGATAAATCACTTCAAGAATTTATATTTAGATTCCTCTCCTAAGCTTATTGTTTTAGTGTATCATCATGTTTTGCCAAATGCTTCCTATGATCCATTTGATATGACTATTTCATTTGAAACATTTGTATCTCAAATTACAGCTGTATCAAAAAAATATCCTATTATTTCATTAAACGAAGCGGTGAATCAAATAAAAGCAGGGAATTTCCATAGGGATATTCAGGTCGTATTAACATTTGATGATGGATACCTGGATAGTTATGAAATAGTATTTCCGTATTTGAAAAAGAGAAATATCCCAGCTATTTTTTTTCTTTCTACGCATACCATTGAAAAAGAACATTTTATAACATGGGAACAAGCCAGGGAAATGAGCCAGAATGGTATGGAAATAGGATCGCATGGTATATCCCATGTTTCATTATCATCTTTGTCACCTGTTGCGGCAGTTGAGGAAATTTGGCAGAGCAAGAAAATTATTGAGGAGAACATAGATGCTGCGTGTAATCACTTTGCATTTCCATTTGGGAGTAAAAAAGATTTTAATGAAGAGTTAATTCAAGAAGTTAAAGGAGTGGGTTATCAAACATGCTTGCTCAATATTCATGGTTATAATCATTTGAAGTTGAATAGTTTTTGTTTTAAAAGAATTATTATGGATGAATATACTCCTATAAACTATTTATTAGGTTAAGCATGGAATTTATAAAAGAAAATGTAGTTGCCATGATTCCTGCGAGGATGGGGAGCGAACGACTAAAAATGAAGAATCTTGCTTTGTTAGATGGAAAACCGTTAATTTATTATGCTATTCAGGCGGCAAAAGAAACTAGTATTTTTTCTCGTATTTTAATTAATTCTGAAGATGATTTATTTGGACAAATTGCCAAACGTTATGAGGTGGAATTTTATAAGCGACCACTTGAGTTGGCAACATCTGAAACCAAATCTGATTTTGTGGTTTATGATTTTCCTTGATTACCGTTAAAGAAGAACAGGTTCATTGTATTTATAAAGGAAAGCCTATTAATTTTAAATATGATGATATTTTTGCTCAAACACAGGATTTAATTCCTGTGAATCCATTTGTTTATTCTCTAATGATGTGGCGGTCAGATGTGTTTAGAAAAACATTTGAAGCTAAAGGGCATGCTTTTTTTTGTGGAAAGATTGGTTATTACCCTGTGAGTAAACTTTCATCAGTCATCATTAAAAAGAAAGAAGATCTTATGCTAGCGGAGAGTATTTTAAGGTTAAGAGATAAGGGTAAAAAATATGAAATTGAATATGATAATATCTTATAGGTAGAGCGTGTTCGGCGATCCAGTCATTCTGAGGGCGTTAGCCCGAAGGATCTCGTTTTTATTGATGAGATCCTTCGCACTTCGTGCTCAGGATGACAGATAAATTTCGATTGCCGAACAAGCCCTAGGTAGATACTTTATGGATATGCCGAATAGGAATTTGATAAAAGAACTCTATCACTCTTATTATCAAGAAAGTAATCTTGATGTAAATAAAGATTTTTCATCTCATTGGGTACATTATTCTAATCAGTTTTCTGTGCAACTTGATGAAGAAAAATCCATATTAAGTTTAAGTGGCATTGGATTTGGAGATTTAATGACAAGAAATCCAGTGCAACAGTGCCTTAATTGGATTTCACATATGATCCATATTCTAAAACATGAGGATAAGAAAAATATTATCCAGCTTCTTCATAAAGCGAGACGAATATGTAAATGCGCTGGTTTTAGTGTATCTTTTGATGTTTTTAAACAAATCTTGAGTTTGAATTTAATTATGAGGCATATGACTCATAATATGGTTAATAAAAATAGACTTGTTTTTTTTATTATAGGAGATGGCTATGGATTGATGGGGTCTTTAATCAAAGATTGTTTTCCGAATTCGACAATTATTCTAGTAGATTTAGGTAAAACATTATTATTTCAAGCATATTATTGCCAAAAAGTTCATAAGAAATATATACATGCTTCCATCAATAATATTAATTTAGTTAACAACATAGAAGAGATTGACTTTCTATATTGTCCTGCAGATAAGTTAAACCTTTTATCTCAAGTATTTCAAATAGATATCGCTATTAATATTGTGTCTATGCAAGAGATGAAGCCAGAGTCTATACAAGGATATTTTAATTTTCTTCGTTTGAATTTATCAAAAGAAAATTTATTTTATTGCTGTAATAGAGAGAGAAAGGTCTTAATGGGGGGGGAAGTATTAGAGTTTAGTAAATATCCATATGTTAAGACGGATCAGCATTATGTTAATGAATATTGTCCCTGGTATAAATTTTTTTTACACATACACCCTTTTTCTAAAAATAGTGTCAAATTTTTAAAAATAAAAGTTCCATTTATTAAAAAATTTGATGGTCCTATAATACATCGTTTATCAAGGCTTTCTGTTGATATTTAAGATGAGATTTGGAAGAACAAGAGAATATGAATGATTTAGTTTCTATTATTATTAGAACTAAAAATGAAGAGAGGTGGATTACTCAATGTTTACAAGAAGTATTTCATCAAGAATATATTCATTTTGAAGTGATTATTGTTGATAATGAGAGCAGTGATAGAACCATCGAAAAAGCACGGCAATTTGATGTTCAAAAAATTATTATGTGTACAGATTATAAACCTGGAAAAGCATTAAATCAGGGGATTAGAGAATCAAAATGGTCGTCAAGAGCCTTTATCTTTTAGTTCGGATTCAGATAAACGAGATTTAGCCATTGTTTTTGGATTGGATCGAAAGATTCAACGAAAAGATAGTTTTTTTCATAATGCTAATAGTGCTATTCGCCGGGATCTTTGGGAAAAACATCCTTTTGATGAAAACATTACAAATATTGAAGATCGACTATGGGTTCAATCAATGCTTTATCAACAATATAAAATTATTTATGAACCCGAAGCCAGCGTTTACCATTATCATGGAATTCATCAGAATGGAGAGGAAGAGCGATGTGCAAAGGTTGTTAAAATATTAGAAAATTTAAAAGAAGATAACTATAAAGTTATTTCAGCAGAAAAACTCAATATTGTTGCTGTTATTCCCGTACGAGGCTCTCTTCAGTATTTAAATGATAAACCACTAATTTACTATACTGTTCAAAGAGCTTTGGAATCTAAATATATTAAAAATATTATTGTTTCTACAGATGATGTTGAAACTGCAGAGGTGGCAAAAAAACTAGGAGCCCAAATTCCTTTTATCAGAGATCCTTTTTATTCGAAGGAATATATTGATATTTCCAAAGTTCTTCAATATTCATTAGAAAAAGTAGAAGAATCTAAAATATATCCAGATTTGATTGTTTCTCTTGAACCTACTTTTCCATTCCGAACTACTGGATTGATCGACGAAATGATTTTGAAATTGCTTCAACAGGGCTACGATAGTGTTATAGCCGCTAAAAAGGAAAATAAGGCGTTATGGAAAGAAGAAGAGAATAGATTAGTCCAAATTGAAGAAGGAATTATTCCTAGACAATTTAAAAACTCTCTTTTTATGGAACTGAGAGGTTTAGGGTGTGTGACTCATCCTGAATTTATTAGGCAGGGAAAACTATTAGGTGAAAAAGTAGGTATTCATGAAATTTCTTATCCGTATTCTTCATTAGAAGTGAGAGATCAAAATGATTTAAAAATGATAAGTCCACTATTACAGCAATATTTTTAGTTATGGGAGAAACAGTAACAAGGCTTATCTTTTTCAATCTCAAGTCAGAAGTCGATGAGTATGTCAAAAAATATGGATCTAATAACTCTGATTATCTTTGTATAGGCTTAAATCCAATCGTTTTTGCTTATTTAAAAAAAAAGAACTTGTTGTGTTCAAATACGCTTCCTTATTTTACAAATGATTCTCATGCTCAAATCCTTAGACAATCAGATTTAATAATAACTTGGATGAGAGAGAGCATTCAACTACCCCATCTTAATAACTATATTTTGTATGAGCGATTTTGTATTCATTATTATCTTTGGCTTATTGAAATTGTGGTCAATGCTATTCAAAAATACCAGCCGAAGGATGTATGTGTTTTTTCATATGAATGGGTTTATGTGAAAAGCCTTTATGGACAGCCTTTTGAAAAACACCTGTCCTGTATTGTTGAAAAAGCTGCAAGAATTTACAATTTAAGATTTGAGAAAATTATTTTAAGAAAAGAAAGTTTTTATTTTAAATATTACCTTGGCTATCTTGTGTCAATTTTGAAATTTGTTGGTCGTTGTTGTCAATTAAGAATTGATGTTTTTTTGCTTTCGTTTAAGCAGTATTTAAGTCAAAAAAAAATTATTTTTTATACAACCTCTGCTTATAACTTAGAGAGCTTAGTTGGAAGCTTTCAAAAAAAATATTCTAATTGTATATTTAAGCTTTTAAAGGGGCCCGTGGTCTTGCTTTTTGAAATGCCTTATTTTTTAATGAGGTTGTTTTGGAAATCTAACGCTCCTGATATTTTTAAACAAAAAATATATTTAGAAGAAATAAATTCTATTTTAAGAACAAAGGCTAATTTATTTTTATACAAAGGGATTTCGTTTTTAGATTTTTTAATTCAAAAAAATAAATCTGATCTTTTTCAATATCTTTTAAATCTGTCATTGTGGGATATTGAAATTCAAAGATTATTAAAACGCATAGATCCTTCTTTGATTATCTCTAATGGAAATCGTGATGATGATATTTTATTAGCTGAATTATGTAATTTAAATAACGTTCCATCGGTGTTGATTAGTCATGGTTCTCATGTTTATCCAAAAAATGAAAGCGAACGAATTGAATGGGGAGAGCATGGAATGTCTTTTTTAAGAGCGCCATTCTCACATTTTGCGTTACAAACTCCTCTGTCCGAAGGATATCTGGATGTGTTTCCATCTAGAAGTGAAGTTATTAAAACAGGACCTTTAATTTGGGGGTTTCCTATCCAAGTTCGTCAACAAGAAGAAAGAAAAGTGAAAAAGGTAAAAATTATTCTTCATGCAGGTACATATAAGTATTCGAATTGTCTTAGGCCCTATGTATATGAAACTGCTGATGAGTATATTCAATCCATTTGTGATTTGGCCAATGCTGTTGAAAAACTGTCTGATACAATTTTAATTGTAAAATTTAGGCCTGGATATGAACTGAATGTTAAAACATTACGATATCTTGTTCCTTTTTCGAAAAAAGTTGTTTTAAATATAGAAGATACTTTTTTAGATGTATTAGCCATGACTGATTTATTAATCAGTTTTTCCTCCACGTGTATTGAAGAGGCATTGCAAAATAAAATTCCAGTTTTACTCTATGGAGGTGGCGGGCGTTATCAACATGTGCCTGCTACAGAAATAAGGCCAAATGAAAGCACTAAAGAATCTGCTGTTTATTTTATTAAAGAAGTACAAATCTTAGGATATGGTATTAACAAAATTTTAGAATTAAATTCTAAAAACGATACAACGTTTTTATTTGATTCTTATATATATCCAAAACCTATTAGAATGTCTTTGGGAGAACACTTAATATGGTAAGTTTTTTATACATTTCTTTTAAATTATCTCTAAAGTTGAATTATAATAAAAAATTTTGTTTTAGTTCCATGGGCATAGGAGAAAAATAATTCGAAATGAATGTTCTGACCTGCTGAGTACGTTTTGTAATTATTTCTTCATTTAAATTTTCTATTTCATCTATGGATTTTATAAAGTCTGAGGGTTTGAAAATATCCCACTTCAAATCATTATTTTTAAAAAGAGGATCTAGGTTCAGGCAGTTTTCATAATGGATGCAAAGAGCGGGGATTCCTTTAAAAATAGCCTCAAAGCTTACGGTAGTTGAGGCATAAACAATTAAATCTATTTTATTTAAAAATTCTTCAATTGGGATTTCTCCATCAATGGTAAAGTTAAAATTTAAATGTTTAAAATGTGGTCGTATGACATCAAAAGATATTTCAGGATGGGGCCGTATAATGATGCGATATTGTTTCAATGCAGAAATTTGATTTAGGAAAGATATTAATCCAATATATTCAAATTCGCCAGAAGCTAAAACGATACCAATGGTAAATATTTTATATTTTTTTATTTTTTTAGCTTGAGTTTGTTCTGTAAAATTTTGACGTAGAGCCCCTCCAATGCCAAGTAGGTTTTTTGGAAAATTTCCTTTTTGAATAAAATACTCTTTTGGCCAAGTGCCTGTTGTCCAAATCTTATGAGGAAGTGGAGTGATTTTGTGCTCATCTTGTAACATAATAAAATTTAAATGTTCTTGATGGATAGAGGCATGTTGATAGCCCTCTATAGAGGTATTGGGTGAGTAGTGTTTTAAGGCTTTAATGCATAGTCTTTCTGAGGATCTATTTTCAAATGGATAGATAAATTTTTTAATTTTTATTTCTTGAGATAGATTTTTTGTTGCATAGAAGAAGGTTAAGTTTTTTAACCACTGATTCGAGTTTAGCTCTTTATATAGCGTATGTATGAGTGTGGTTTTTAAATTAAAATTTTCAAAAGAAATATTTGGTATGGAATTTTGGTATTTTATAAAGACATGAAAATATTCATAAATTTGGTTTAAAAAAAGATTAACGATGTCCTTTACAGTTAGAAAATATTCTAGTGGATAAATTTGATGACCAGAGTGATTGGAATGTTTTATTTTTGATAGGTAAGACTTGAAATGGTTTAAAACGTTTACCAATATAAGTACCTGGCTTAAGTTGGGAGTGTTTTCTAGTAGGTTATGAAAATATAAATCTCTGTATTCTTCATTTTTTTGAAAAGAGCTTGGTAAAATCAAAGATTTAATAATTGTGGCTGATTTAGTGTTTTGAGGGAATGATAGGTTCTTTTTAGATAAGAACATACGTCTTAAAATTCTAATCAAAAATATAACATTAGTTAAAATAGGTGCACACTTAAAACGATTGTATAATGAAAAAGAACGTTTAGTTTTATTAATAATAAGTGCTTTTTTATGAAATGTCTTTTTAAGGATATTAATGAAATTGTTATCTGAACAGTAAATAAAAATGGCTTCGGCAGTGTTAGAGGCCATAATCTTATTAATGCACATGAGATAGAGCATATTTTGATATAAAGGGGAGCTTAGAGGATTTTTGCTGGTAAAATTATAGGCTGCCCACCAAGGTGCATTAATTTGTTGTGATAAATTTAATAATGTTTGTAAAAAAAAGTTTTTAAATTGACTCATTTCATCTTTTGAGAGCAGGTCGTTAATTCTAAGTTGTTTAATGTTGGCATCTAATTCTTCGTTCATGTAAAAATTTTCGAGATTTATAAAAATAGATTTTTTAAGAAAGAGTTGTTTTTGAATAGTAGGGATTTTGCGTAGATCATTTAAAAATATTATTTTCATCTGAAACAATAGGTAGCACTGCTATTGGATTTTCTCAAGATGTGAGTTGTGCTTTTAAAAGCTTTGACAAATTAAAGAGAAGTCTATTAATTTGAAACTTAATGATACCTCAAAATAATGAACTGCGTTTCGAAGTAACCACGAGATGTAATTATCACTGTGTGATGTGTCCGCGTGATGAGCTTGTGCGTAAAAAAGAAACGATGTCTTTTGATAGTTTTAAATTTTACTTAGATAGAATTACGTCTGAAACTTCTCAATTTGAAATTGTATCCTTTGTTGGTTTTGGTGAACCGCTTTTGGATTCTACCTTACTTGAAAAAATGGCTTATGCACGAAAACTCAATTACCGTGTACTTTTATTAACCACGGCTTCTGTATTAACAATGGAAAAATTTAAAGAAATGAATGAAATTGGAGTTGAGTCAATTCGTGTTAGTCTTCATGGTAATTCAGTGGATGGATATGCGAAAACACATGCGCCTAGCAGCATAAATTTTTTTGAGAAGGTTAAAGATTTAATTACAGATATTGGAAGTCTGAAAAGAAATACGAAAATTATTCTTACGTATGTAGTAACAGAGCATAATAAAAAAGATATTGAAAGTTGGGTTTGCTATTGGAAAGACAAGGTAGATCTTATAGAAGTTTGGAAGCCTCATAATTGGGTAGATGGCAGGATTTATAGAAAAACAGAGGTAGAAAAAAGTAAAAGTTGTGGTCGTCCTGAAAAGGGCCCTATTCAAATTCAGGTGGATGGCACCATTAATATGTGTTGTTTTGATTTTAATGGGCAGCTCCTTTTAGGAGATTTGAATAAGCAATCTTTAAAAGAAATTTTTAATGCTAAGCCTTTTCAAAAAATTCTAGGATGTCATCAAATTGGAGATTTTAAGGGGTCAAAATTAATTTGTGAAAATTGTGATCAAAGAGTGAATGATAAAAGTGATATTATGATTTATAATTCTAAATTTGATATTTCTGAACGTATTTTACAGCTTTCTACAAGCTATAAGCCCTTGTCATAAAGATTTATGTGAAGACTTTATTTAGGGCGATTTTTAAGTACGGAGATAGGTCAGAAATCTTCAGATCGATATTTCCAAGCCAAAAACATTCCTACAGAGAATAATATCCAAAAAATAACACTTAAGTAAATTCCCACAAGATAAGGGGAATAATCAAAAAAAACAGTTATGTCATATTTTCCTGCGGGTAATATGACTCCTTTAAAAATCTCATTTGTTTTTATTATTGGGAGATAATCCCCATTTGCTTTTGTCTTCCAAAGAGGGTGCCAAGCATCAGCGATGACCAAAAATTCTTTTTGTTTGCTCTCAAAATCAAATACCATTCGCCCGTATAAAAATTCTTTCATTTTTAGACGGGCTTTTCCAGCTTCTTTAGACAAGCTAAAGAAATCCTCTTTTTTTTCTATGTATGCAGTATTTCGTTGAACATGCGGATATTCTGAATTTGTTTTGACTTTTAAATTTTTTGCTAAGTAGAAGTATGGCCATGCAGAAAGGTTTTTATATATGTAAAGTTGTTTTCCTTTGTAGATAAGGGATAAATTTTTAGGTAGATCTGGAATTGGAACGCGTGAGTAGTAATGATTAACGGCCCCCATATCTAATAATTCAGAGGATACAAAGGGGCCTTGACTGAGCTCTCTTGGCTGTCTTATTTTTGTTGTTTTATCGACATTAAAAATTTTAAAAATAAAGTTTCCAACATCAGTAGGCATAAAATGAAATGCTGTGGAAAGATTCAGGCTGGGGGGGATGAATTCGCCAATTAGATATTCTCTGTCTCCTTGACCCTCTAGGTTTACCCAGTTTTCTTTAAATTTTTCGATTGTTTCTTTTCTGGAACTTTTCATAATTTAATGGATAGACTGTCCATGAAAACATAATTCCATTTAAAAGCAAAAGAGAAGGAATTAATACTTTTTGTTTATGGGGATTATTAAAAAACCATTTATTTTTGATGAATAATGCTACCAAGAGAATGCTTGATACATAAAATAAAATGGCATGCCAGCTCATGGCGTGTTGTAAGCGTCTTATGATAAAAGATACAACATATATTAAAAATTCGTTTGAATAATTGCCCAGATGTTGTGGACCAAAGGTTTGGACTACATAAGAGATAACCGTAGGGATAAGTTCTGGTAACAAGATAGAAATAAGTGCGAATAAAAGAAGACAAAAATAAGATGTTATTAATAAATAGGCTATCCCAGTTTGGATTCTGCTAGCCCATAATTTTTTAATGGTGGAGTTCTTTTTACTCGCTTTTGAAAGAAAAATAGCTATTAATCCAATTTGCAAAGGAAAATAACCTCCTTCATATATACTCAAATTAATAATTGTTGAGCTTTTATGAGATATAAAAGCAAGAATATCTCCATAAAATGGGAATAGTTTTACAAGCCCATATTGTGCAACAATAAGGATCACGAGCCATTTTAATGCGTATTCCCAAAAATTTTTAGATCGATGGAAAATAAAAAATACTGTAATAAGTGGCATTATCATTAATGCATTAAAAAAATGTCCCAAAGGACGCCAGGGGATTCCTGGAAGGTCCAGGTTATGGATATATTCCCAGAAAAATGAATAAAACACCCACATCCCTAAACAAATCATGGTCAAATTACCTAGTATGTAAATTGAGAAAAACTTAATGACCATTAGACGGAGATCCTCTTTAAAGTAAAGGGTGTATAGTATTGAGAATAAGACACCTATTGTTAGCATTTGAGTAAGGCCCCATAGAGTACCCATGAAAGCAACAAACCAAAAGAGAAGACTTGCAAAAAAGTAATGTAATAATCTCGGTTTCTTATAGAAAGAATACAGAAGCATTAAAAACAAAGGGACGCCGACAGAAAGAGTACAGCGTAAGCGTGCATGCTGACTATTAAATTGTTCTTGGCAAAAAACACTGAGAGGGGCAAGAATAGCCACATATCTTCCTAATTCTGGAACAACTTGTCTCAAGAAGAAATATAATGAGAGTGCAGTACAAATACCCAATAGGATGACTAAAAAACTGTAGGAATCTTTCTGAGAGAGAGGAATTTTTTCAAATAAAGAAGTTAAGGACCATGGATGTGATTCCCCAGGGTCTCCCAAGAACAAAGAACCGCCAAATCGAATATCTGGTCTCCATCCATTGATGGGTGTACGATATGTCAAATGAGAAGATCCGAGGGGATCTGCATTTGTAAAAAAATTTGCCCCTAAAAATATTTCATGATAACCAATAAGAACAATAATAATGATAAAGAAAATAGCTATAAGCTCTTTTTTAAACATCTTAATTTTATCCAATTTTAGACAAAATATATTGTAAATATGAATAAGGCAATTTATTTACCAAGTTTACAACTTTCAATATTTATAAAAAATATCTTATTGAAAGCTGGAGTTCGAGAAGATGTGGCACATTTTGTTACAGAGGGCTTAATTCAAACTTCTTTAAGAGGGGTGGATTCTCATGGTGTGCGCCTTTTACCTCATTATTTGAAAGCTCTTAAAGGGGGTAGAATTAATTCCAATCCACAGTATGCCTTTCACCAAACCAGTCCATCGACGGGCATGTTTGATGTGGATCACACGTTTGGTCATGCAGCTGGAATGGAAGCTGCTAAAAAAGCTATTCTTTTAGCCAAAGAAGCAGGCAGTGGTCATGTGGCCATTTATAATTCTACTCATTTTGGGGCAGCTGCTTACTATTCCTTAGAAATTGCAAAGCATGACATGATTGGTATGAGTTTTACGAATACAGATGCACTCATAAAAACCTATGGGGGTAAGAGGCCATTTTTAGGGAATAATCCTATTTGTATGGCTGTACCCTGTGATGGCGAAGAACCTTTTTGTTTAGATATGGCTACAAGCCAGATGACATTTAATAAAGTAAAACAGTTTGAACAAGAAGGAAAGCAATTGCCTCAAGGAGTTGGATTTGACAAAGATGGGATTGAAACGACAAATTCCAAAGAAGTGACAATGCTTTCCCCTATAGGGGGATATAAAGGATATGGCTTAAGTATGATGGTTGAAATTTTATGTAGTTTATTGACGGGTATGCCCTATGGGCCTTATATTCCAAAAATGTTTGAGGCTCCTTTGAACCAAAAACGCTTTTTGGGCCATTTTGTTATGGCACTTCGAATTGATTGTTTTCAAGAGATTTCTGTTTTTAAAAAGAGAGAGAGAAGGTATTCCTATACCAGAAAAGGAGTATTTAATTTTACAGTCTTTGGGTTCGGAATATGAAATTGTTCTCTGAAAAACTAAAAATCCTTAAGTCATTTCTTTTTGCTTATAAGAAACAACTTAAATTCCTTGTTTTCATAGGAGCTTTCAGTGCTTTGCTAGATAGCAGTATTTTAATTGGGTTATTTGATTTTACACGTTTTGTGATCAATCAAAATTTTTCACAGAGTCATTTTTTAAAACAGGTTTTAGATAGTTTAGGATTAAGTTCTTTTTCTTTTCTAACCCTTGCTCTTTTATATGCCTGTGTAATTGGTTTTTTGGCTATCATGCGTTTTTATACGAATATTGTCTTTGAGAAAAATAGTTGTACGTTGCGAAGCCAAGCCTTGGTGAACCTTCAAGAGAAGATGATGCATCTTTATTTGTCTCTTCCATGGCATCATTTTTTGAAAAAAAAGCAAGGAGATATGATGTTTCACTTGACCAGTCTTCCGTCAAAATGTTCAGAAATATTGCTTTATGTTAGTAAAATATTTTTAACAACCATTGTGTTTATAGTCATTTGTGGAGTTTTATTATTAACTTCTAAATCTCTTTTTTTGGTAGGAGCTGTTTTAGGCTTTATCTATTTCCTTTTTATCCAAAGATTTGAAAAAAAAATATCATATCGTGTCAGTAAAGAACGGGTAGATTCTTCGCGTCTTCAAAGTACTGTGGCATCAGAGGCTCTGTCTGGAATGCGATATATTCGGTCTTATGGGTATGAAGACATGTGGTTTAAGCGATTTAGTTTTGAAGTGCATCGTTTTGCAAATCTTATGAAAAAAGATGATTTTTGGATTGTTTTACCACCAAAATTACTTGAGTTATTCATCATTCTTGGACTTTTATCTTTTGTGTCACTATTTTTAAGTTTCACAAATCAAAATTTTATAGGTGCTATCCCCATGCTTTGTATCTATTTTTTTGGGCTTATTCGGTTAATGCCTTCTATCGTACAACTAGGGAATGCTTATGTGCAACTTCAACGAAATTTTCCATATGTAGAATTTTTACATGAGTTAATTAAAGAGTATGAAGTTAAACTGCATATTCCAAAAAATGTTTATCTAAAACTCCAGAAACCTATTCGTATTTCACTAGAATCTGTGTGTTTTTCCTATGAACCTGGTCAGCCTGTTTTAGATAATCTTTCACTTGAAATAAAAGAAGGAAAGGTTACGGCGTTGGTGGGTGCTTCGGGAAATGGGAAATCCACAATTCTTGATCTAATTTTAGGGTTCATTAAGCCTGAAAAAGGGGAAATTTTAGTTAATGGAGTTTCACTGGCTGATATAGATCTTGAAGCGTGGCGTTCTCACGTTGCCTATGTTGGACAAGATGTATTTTTATTTCACGATACGATTGGCGCTAATTTAAAGATGGGATTACCTGGGGCTTCTCTGAAAGATTTGGAAGACGCTACAAGAATTTCTGGAATTTTGGAATTTATAAAGAATTTACCAGAAAAATGGAATACCATTGTGGGGGATAGAGGGATAAAGCTTTCTGGCGGGCAGCGTCAACGATTAGCTTTAGCAAGAGCGCTTCTTCGCAATCCAGATATCTATCTTTTAGATGAGCCTACGAGTGCTCTAGATATAGAAACAGAACAAGCCATCATGTCTCCTTTTCTTGATTATGTTCGTTCTAAAACAGTTCTATTAATAGCGCATCGTTTAGAAACGATAAAGTGTGTAGACTGTATAGTGACTTTGGAAAAAAGACAAGTTACTGTCTGTGATCATGAGGTTGTGAATGCGATTTCTAAATAAAATACCAGCTCTTTATCCATTTTATGCCAGAATTGGCATTATAGAGAAAATTGATTATGCAATAACTGTTATGGCTTCTATAGTTGAGTTTCTCTATTGTCGTGTAATCATTGGAAAAAAAGTATTGATCACTAGTGTTATTTGTAAAAGAGTAAAAAACAAAGTCTATAGTGTTCCTTATGGAAAATTTATACTCTGTTTATCATTTGTTGATATTCTTCAAGGATTTACAAATACTGAAAGAGAGCGTTATATTAAGTACGATAAATTAATTTCAAAGGGTGATATAGTATGTGATATAGGTGCTCATATTGGAACTCATACATTATTAATGTCTGAACTAGTAGGGGAGGAAGGTCATGTTATATCTATAGAGCCAGATATCAATAATTTTAAAATTTTAAGTTTAAATATTAGCCAGTTGAATAAAAAGCTCTTTACTCTAATTAATTGTGCTTTAGCAGATACAATGGGCCATCTGAAACTTTACAGTCCTATAGGTTCTGAGTTTTCTTCAATGTCATATAGTCTTACAAGAGAAACCGAGAGATATAAAGTAGTAAGAACAATTGATTTTAAAGAACTTTTTCGTTCTATTGATAATAAGAACATTGATTTAATGAAAATTGATATTGAAGGCGCTGAAGAAAAGCTGTTGCTTAGTGAAGAAGCGACTTGGAAAGAACAAAAAGTTAAATATATCGTTTTGGATACACATTCAGGAGTAAATTATAACAAGATTATTGCACATATGGAAAGTTTTGGATATATGTGGGAATCTAGTAATAAAAAATATTATTTCTATTTAGATCCAAATAAAAAGGGGCGGAGCTTTTCCTAAAATTAAGAATGATTCGTAATCTCCGTAATTATCGATCGCAATCTTATTAATCCATTGGTATCAAGATGATAATTTATCTTTTTCTTTTCTTCGTTACTTAAATGAGCATATGCGGCTCCTTCACTTACATCTTTAATCTTTTTAATAAGCCTTTCTGGGTCTTCAAAGATGAGTTCGTTTAAATAATTTCTCATAATAGGATCCGGAGTTTGTTTGATGTTTTTGAAATAAAAAAATGAAGGAATATCGAGCATGAGGGCAATCATACTAGGTGTGGCAGTCATGTTTGATACAACAATATCAGCTGCAGAGAATATAAAGCTTAAATCATATTTATCTCTGGTTAATATGGGTATTTGAAGATCCTCTAATGTTTTTTTTATTCTGGTAAGTTTTCTTGTGTTACTAAAATGCGATTCATCAAAGGGATCTAAAATCTTAGGTCTATATATAACATTTGTATTTAGAATTTTTTTGCATTGGATCAGCATTTCTAAAAATTGAAAATATCCCTCTTCTGTTGTTGGGGCATCATTAATGACTGTATTATCAAAAAAAAGTATATTTTTTTTACCAGTCTTAATTCCTGGAATGTTTAGCTTTGTCAATATTTTTTTTTCTCTACATACATTCGTCAATGCATGACAGCCCGTAAAATAAGTATGGTCTACAGAGGTACCAATAATGGAAGGATTTATTTGAGCTTCTCCCCATAATAATAAATGATTTACATGGTAATTTCTTGCGTTAAGTTGATCAAATGTTCCAAAATAGCTTGTGTGAAAGGCAATGGTTGAACAATTAAATAAATTGCAAATGATGGTTTGATAATCGTTATCGACTGGATTTGATAAAATCAAGATTTTAACTTTGTGGTAATAAAAAAAAATTGACCAATAAAAAAATTGGGTGAGAAAAAATAAAAAAATATTACAATGGCTGCTTCTTACTAAGGGAGGTATATTTTTTAAAGGAAAGAAGACAAGAAGGGATATAATTTTCCTCAGATGAGATATGGGGATTTTCCGCTTTGCTTTTAACTCTGTACAAGAAAATCCTTTATTTTTCAGCTCATAGTAAAAAGGTAAGTTTTCAGATGAATGATTAGCGGGAGAAAATATTAATATTTCTTCTTTTTTAATAGATGTATCGTCCCACCATTCCAGCAAGTCAAAAGTTCGATCTTTATTTGTCCATCGATCACATTCGATCATGATTTTATATTGGGCTTTTTTAAAATTTGAAAATTTAAAACCACTTATAGTCATACGCTTTATTAAAAAACAGAAATAAATAAGAATAAGTAATATATTATTAAATCGTTTCGAAAATGTTTTAATGGTCAAATTATGATTGACTCCAGATGTATACTTTTCAAAGACAAAAGACTCACAAGACTTAGGTGGAATATAGATGATGGAGTTTAAAGCATAATTATTTAAGATTCCATGATAATTTCGAATGGTATGCCAGATTTGCAAGTAGATATATTTTTTTATAAAGAGCAGGAAGTTTTTATCGAAAAATTTTTCACTAAAATTATTAATAAGGTTTATTTCGTTGCAAGTATTTGTGAATTCTTCAGTTAAATCTTTTGCCGTACAAAAAATTGAATTAAGGTATCCTTGTCCCTGACTACCCGTGCCGATGTGGTATTTAAAGGCATGAATATTTAAAAAATAAAGTAATTTGGATGTTTTTTTTAAAAGGCTAGTAGAAAGGGGAGCGCCTGTTTCAGTAAAATAAATAGGACCTGAGGTTGTTAGGCGCAGCCATAATAAGGAAATGATGTCAGGGGAGAATACAACACTGATTTTTTGATGCTTCATGCCGCTGAAATAGTTCTTGCAGGTACGCCAGCTGCCCTGATACAAGATAAAACATTTTTAATTACGACCGAACCTGCTCCAATGACTACTTGGTTCCCAATAGAAATATTTTGTATAATAGTTGTGCCAGCACCAATGAGACAACAGTTTCCAATGTGTATACCACCAGAAAGAGTAACACCCGGTGCAATATGAGAATGTTTTCCAATACAACAATGATGATCTATTAAAGCTCCCGTATTGATAATTGAGTTTTCTCCTATCTGACTATTAACATTAATAACAACAGCGGTCATGAGCTGAACGCCTTCAGAGAGTTTTACATCTTTTGCTAAAATAGCACTAGGATGAATTACGGAAGCAAATGTATAGCCAAGTTTTTTAAATTTTTCATATATGAATTGGCGTTGAAGAGGTAAGTCCGTTGATCCTAAACCATTAACAAGTTGAATATCTTTTGGTGAATGGTAGCCAACTGAGAGATCATTCCCTAAGTATTTTATGGGCAGATTCCTCTTTTTGATATGATCTGTATATCCCAGGATGGTTATTGTATGTAACTGTAGTATGCTGAGCAAAACTTCCGCATGGCTGCCGCCTCCTAAGATGACTATTTTTTTTCTCTTATGCATGTATTGTATATGCCATTTTATTTGGATGACTCCAGCCCAAAGGCTTGGGGGCTGTATAAAACGTCTCTATCCCAATATTTTGGGTTCGTAGCATCCAATGGATAACGTTCCATCCCTTTGCCAGTCTCACACCAGTGTTGAAAGCATTCACGTAATACATTACTGCTGGTTAGCATTTGTATAGCCCTGTTAAATGTTTTTTGAGAAATTTTTGATCCTTCAAATTTAATTCCAAAGTTTTGCATTTGTTTTTTTCCTATCCACTCACATAGGAATAATTCTTCTTCTGTGATTAATCGTCGCCAGCGACCCACTGGATTTTGATAGTCACCACTGGTGTAAAAGGTAGAATGTTTTTTATTTATCCACTTTTCCCCATTAAACTCCACCCATTTTTTTTCATTTAACATATTAGCACTATAATCAATTCCTAAAAAGTGGGATATTTTTTTCATTTCTGATTTTGGATTAGATTTTAGCATTTCATAACGAACGCCATAAAATCGGTGAGGAAATTTATGCTGAAGTTCTAAAAAAGTGTCCATAGCATCTATTACATTAAATAAAGCAATGAGGTAATCATTCCCAGGTGCAAAAGTTAACTTCTTAAATGAGACAACAACGTCTCTTAAATCTCGAATAATCAATAAAGCCTTGGAATTAGGAAACCATTCAAGAAATAATGGGATTTTAGTCCAAGCGAGAGTTTCTTTATCTAGGATAAAGTCTTTAGGGCGATTCTTAAAAAGGTGTAATAAAATAGTTTTATAAATAATGTCATGTTTCAGAGGATATTTTTTAATGACTTCAAAGCATTTATTGACATCAAGTTTTATATTAAATCGGTGTAAAAGACGATACGCCTCCTCTTCTAACATTCGGTGCACATTTTTTTTATTTAGAGGCAGGTATCGATTATAGCAAAAACGGAAAAATTTTACATCGTCATTTAGAGAGCCTATTTTCGGATGAGCATTTAACATTCTTGACAGTAAGGTAGCTCCTGATCGAAAGGGTGTAGATTGAAATATAAATTTTATTTTTTGCATGTTAAAATGGCCAAGTGTTTTAAAACAGGATGAATTATAAAATAAGTTTCTCCCTGTTGAGCGCTTTGGGCCCTTCTTTTAAAGGCGCCGATTTTTATATATTCTTGTAGTACCTCTAAAAGCAAGAGAGATCGAATGTGTGCGTCATAAATAAAGTCGATTGTTTCTCCATTTTTTGGTTTAGGGAATTCTTTTATTTTAATAATGTCTCCACTGTCAAGGTGTTCGTTTAGAAAAAAAGCTGTTGCAGTGCATTTATTTTCATTCAATATGCTATAATAAATCGTTGTGCTCCCACGGTAGGATGGAATTAATCCCGAATGGATATGGATAAAATCTTTGCCAATATTCAAAATATCTGATTTCAAAATTCCGCCTCCGAATCCTGAATAGATGAAATATTTTTCCCGCCTATTTTTTAAAGCGCTTATAACGTGTGGATTGTTCACGTCTTGGCTATAAATTATTTCATGTGAGATGTGGTGTTTGGTCAAAGTTTCTATAAGTTGTTCCTCAGGGTTAAAATAGTCTTGAGACTTCTTTTTGGGGACTGAAGAATCTTTTATTTCTTGTGATTGTGATACATCAGAAATTCTCTGCCCTGGCAAAAGAGTTTCCCTTTGGTGGTCAATCATAATTACGTGTGAAGGCTTAATATCATGCTTCAAGAGTATTTGTAAGTAAGCTTTTGAACGGGATGATGAGACAAGTACCATGCCGATATCTTGAAGAATCATGACAGCCCCTTTTTGACCATAAGTAATTTTACAAGGTGTATTTCCAATATTAATGATATAAAAAATGCGGATCTATCAAAATGGTTCTGGAGGTTGTTTAAATTTGAACAAAGCATATCATTTATTTTTAGGGTAGTATTTAAATACTTAATGTTCTTTAATCTAAAGTAAGCCAAGCTCAATAGGAGCGAAAAGTAAACATAGCTTGATAATAACGTATAGTCTCCCCCACTTTTTTTAAAAGTAGAGCCATTATAATGTGTAAAAAGATGCTTAGAGAGTTCATATCTTTTTAAGAAAATATTTAAATAAAAACAAATATTTTTATGCGATTTTTTATTTCCCAGAAGAATGGCTATCAATAAATTCTCGAATATTTCAAGTGTATTTACACGCTCTTTTTTTTCTAGGATCTTAAGCCATTCTTGACTATTCTTTAACAATTGAGAGAGGGTTTTTCTAGTTTTATCCTTCGTGTTACCATTAAGAAGATAGAAGAGGGCCTCTATATTTTCTTTCTTTATAATATCTACTATTTGGATAGTTTTTAGATGCGTTCTATCTTGAAGAATGGCTATAGAGTTTTCCCGATTTCTAAAATAGCTTTTTAGAAATGAATCACCATAAAATGGTGTGTACATGTAATTGCAGGGGTTTTCTAAAGTATTTTTATGGTGGTATTCGTAATTCATTTTATCTAAATAAGTTTTCTTTCAATGAGTTTAGATATAATGGTTTGAGCTATATCTTCTACAGAGTCTGCGCCGTCATTGTGTACGATAAGATCTGGGTTTAAAGGTTCGGGAAATTTAATGTCCATGCCTACAACATGGTGTGTCTCACCTTTTTGTGATTGCCTATAAAGATTTTTTGAATCTCTCATTTGTAATATTTTAAGGGAAGTTTTTAAATATACCTCGTAATAATCTTTAATGTTTTCTTTATTCCATTTTTGAGATTCATGAAAAATTGACAAGATACCACAGATGACATGGATACCTTGTGCGTCAAAGAAATGACAAAGCCGACATATTCTATTTGCATTTTTTTTCCTATCCGAAATGTTATAACCTAAATCATTTCCCATGAGTTCTCGAATAGTATCCCCATCGAAAAAAATGATATTTTTATATGTTTTTTTTAATTGAACATACACTTCACGTCCAATTACTGTCTTTCCAGCGCCTGACATTCCGATTAACCATAAAACCATAGGTGCCTACCTTAGAGATCAGAAGCCCTTCAGCTTAAAAATTTTAACTGTGAAGTTTCTGATATTGTTATTTGTTTAGCTAAATCATAGTCTGAAGGTGAATCAATTTCTAACCAATTCCTTTTTATGGGGACTTCAAGTATAGGATATCCAAAATCAATCATGCCTTGTAAAAAATCAGTCATAAAAATCTTGTGAAAAGGACGAGGGGTTCTAAAAATTTTTTTTCCACAACCTGTCTCTTCTTTAGCTAGCATATAAAAATTTTTAAGAGCCTTAATGCCATTATTTTTAAATCGCATTAATCCAATAAATTGACCTTGAATTTTTGTGTAATCGCTAACTTTTTGACCAATCTCTAGTATTTTACCTGAACTATCTATATGTAAACTTTCAGCGTCCTCTAAGGGATTTATAAAACGTTGCTTCCAGTACTGCAACCAGTCTTTGTCAATAACAACGGAAATATCATGAGGCGACTGTATTAAGGCTGAGAGTACATCTGCATTATATAAGATATCTCCATACGAGATAATAATATCTTCTTTAAACTCTTCTTGGGCGCACCAGAGTGTTTCAACCATATTTGTGTGATCATAAGCTGTATTAATATAGCTTCGAATGTGGTTTTCCTGGATTTTTTCGTGTTTATAACCTTTAACTACAATAATGTCATAAATATTAAATTGATGAGCCAAACTAACTTGCCAACTGAGAATACTTTTGCCATGTAATGGAACAAGACACTTGGGCTTATCAAGAGTGTAAGGTTTTAACCTGCTGCCTTCACCGGCTGCTAAAATAATAAGTTTAGGTGTTATGGGTTGTTTCAAAAAAAATGACCTCGTAGAAAGTTATTAATGAATAATTTAACCTTTTCTCCATCTGAACTTTGACGTTCTGGATGCCATTGAATTCCTACTATAGGCAACTCCGGATGATAAAGGCCTTCACAGATTTTATGTTGCCGATGGACTGCAAATGTTCTTAAATTATTTGAAATATGATCTGTGAAGACACCAAATTTGTGAAAAGAATTAACTGTGAGTTCTTTGCCTAACGCGGGGGTAAACCGGCTGTCAATAATATCAATTTGATGGTGACATCCAGCATGTTCCATAGGCGAATGGATTTTTTTAAGTTCTCCATTAAAATACCCATTAATAAATTGCATACCACGGCACACTCCAAGAACAGGTAGTTTATTTTTAATGGCATGCTGAAGAAGCTGAAGCTCTGTTTCATCTCTTTCAGAAGAAACATCAGATAAAAAACTTTTATCTCGATTATTAAACATTCCGATGTCATTCCCATTACTCAATATTAATGCTTGTATGTTATCTTTAAGAGGTTGTTTTTTAAGATTTGGAATAAGTACCCATTCAAATTGCAAGGAGTGTAAAAAATTTAGCCAATCATGACTAATCATATCGTGATTTTCACGAGTTTGTAGAATGGGAGCTGTTCGCATGGAAATGCCTATTTTCATATTTATTTCACAAAATGAATTTGCCGAGTAGCACAATTTAACTCTATTTTTGTGGAATGCAATATTTTTTGGAAAATGACATCTCCACAACCAATGGCCGCAGGTAAGCCAAATTCTGCTGCTCTAATGGACATGTGTGATGCAATGCCTCCATACTTAGTCACAAGACCAGCGATCTTATATCCAAAAATCCAGTCATAACCAGGATCAGCATTTTCAATACATATAATCTTGTCTGTAAGATCCAATTTTTCGTGAGTCAGTTTATCTAACTTTAAGAGGTCTGCGGTGACTTTCTTTGATGTTATAAAATTTGGCTGCATTTCCTTGTGGTAAAAATAATCTAAATCATCAGATGAATAAATGAGTGATGGCAATTGTATTGATTGGGTAAGGGCATATTGTTTCATATGCCGTCTTGCATGCATCTTAAGATCTCTTTTTATATCACTTGGAGGATTACTGGTTGAAAGTGAAAGTAAATAATATATAGAAGTAAATGACATATCATCTATGGACATATTATTTATTTCTCCAAATTGGCTTAATTTCTGTAAGACGACACTGATATTCTTTGTAAACTCAAACTTAGCATATTCTCTAGCTTGGATACTTTTTACCATAAAATACACTAATTGTTCAGATGAGCAGGTTATTCCATGTTGTTTGAGCAAAGCATTAAGTGCAGGGCGTTTTTCCAAAATTATTTCCTTTGCATCTCTTTCTGTTTTTATGGGGTTTCGTTTTTCTTGAAGAGAGTTGGTTTGGATAATATTTGGAAAATAAATTTCAGGAGATTCATCATACCTTGGTGAAAGGATGTCATAGGTCCCAGGTCTCAAATGACCATAACGATTTAAGAAATCTTTCATGGATAGGCTTCCATGAACCATACGTGTCATGTCTTCAGATATCTCGGAAGCTATGGTGGGAATGGATTGTAAAAAAAGATCATAGTCAGCTTGTGATAAGATTTTGATGCTATGAAGCGATTTTAGAAATGCGGTCGAAATGAAGGCACACCTGGCTAAGTTAGAAAAGGGCAATGTTCCATATCGTATGCAATCATCTAAAAGGTTATGGATGCCCTTGAGTATTTCTGAGGCACTAATATTTTTGAGAGATAAAATATTCTCTCTTCTTTTGGTGAGGATCTCTAGTTGCTGTAATTGATGATCTAAGTTTATCGAGGTTTCATTTAAAATGTTGTTGGTTAACTTTAAGACAGATGTTTTAATTTCATCAATGGAAGATTTTTGAAATCCGGATTCTGTAAGATTTCTTGCATGCTTATCAAAATCAAAACTCAAGCAAGTAATGGCGACTTCAAATTCAAGTTTATCAAAAAAATTGGGATACCGTTGTAAGCGTTCTAAATAATAATTAATTAATCTTTCGGAAACTTCAAGAGAAAGTTCCTTTGGGAGAAAAGAGTTCAAACTCGTTCGGATATCTATGTAAGGTTTTCCTGCTAATGAGATCATTAGGGGTTCTGGGTATGTATCTTTATATCCCAGACATTGGCGGCTTTCCCCCCATACTTTATCTGTAATAAGATATTGATACAGCGTTAAGGCCAAAGGTCTCGGAGCGGTGCCAATCATTTCTGCAGGATTCCAATCAGGCATGTTCCCGAGAATTGTTTTTTCTCCAAATAAATAAGGACGACGTTGCATGAGATTATTAATAAATGTTTTTATTGAATTTTTTTCTAAAACAAAATCTTTATCATTAAATTTTTTTCGAATTAAGGGCAAAACTAAAGGTCTGGCTTGAAATAAAAAACAGTCATCATGTTGATCAATAGCAAATTCAATATCAAGGGAATCAAGATTAGTGGATTGTTCTAATTCTTTAACTAATTTTAGTAATTGAATAATATTTGGATCTGTACCTTTAAAGTCCGTATATTTATATACAATAAATGTTTGAACATTGTCACTCCATCCAGAAGTGATGACATCTGTTTTATCAGGATGTGAAGAGTAATTAATGATGATATAAGGGGCTCCACTTTCAAGCTCTCTAGTGAATATAACACCAGACATTTTTAAATTAGAAATATAGGGTTGAACAAAAACTTGGTCTAAGTTGTGTTCGCCCGTAGCAGCCTGAAAACTCGAAATGACACGTTCAATCCCTTGGTGTAGTAAATCTCTATTGTTGATGTCTACGGTTTTTTCACTATAAAAAAGTCCTGCATTCGAAGACTCCCATGTGTCTTCGCTTGAGGCGCTGCTTCGAATAATTACTTGATTGGAGGAAAGCTTTTTTTGTATTTTATTTAAAATGTTTTCTGGCTGGTGGGTCCAATCCTCCACACTAAAGCGAATCTGATCCAGAATGGTAGCCCCTTTGATAACCTGACGTAATCTTTCCAAGGTTTGAGCTTTCGTTCCAAAAATAAATCTTGCTAAGCTAAAGGGATTTTGAATCTTAGCCCAGTCTTGAGAGATATTATATGTCTGGAAGTTTTTTCCTTCTTTGAGTAATTCTTGTAACATATCTGAAAAATTTAATTTTTTAATATGGGGTGAGTTAATCCATTGGGGGGAGGTAAATTTTTCTTTTAATTGAGAGACAATAGGTTGTGGGAGAAAACAAAGTCCGGTGAATAATCCATCTTCTTTTCCAAGGGAATTCATCTGTGGGCCTATTTTGACTAAATTTTCATGTGACAGTTGGACGCTTTCGATATGTTCGGATTTGTACATTTCTCTTAGGTCGGTATCAGGGGATCGATCGATGCCTATTATAATCTTATTATTTTGGGAACAGGCTATAAATTGTTGAAGGACATTCAGTCGAAAAACAACGTCAGAATAAATGATCAGGCAAGGCTCTGTTAACTCCTCCCGAGCACAAAAGAGAGAAAAAAGTGAGCCAGAAGAATCCCACTTAGGATTGAAATAATAGTTTAAGCCTGGATATTTTGCGATTATTTTTTCTAAATGATATCCTCCCACAAAGACAATGTCTTTAATTCCACAAGCCTTGAATGAAGATAATTGCCAATCTAAAACGGATTTTCCAAAGATACCTTTTCCAAGAGCATGAGGGTAACTTTTTGTACTGTCTAAACGACGAATGCCTCGATTTGCACCTAAGATAATGGCCTTTAATGGGATTATCTTATTTGGTTGATCTTCCTGAAAAGAATGATTCATGAGATCTCTTTCTTTTTAGCAATTAACACATAGACATTGCAAAATGTATTAGGGAAAAGTTTCATTAAAAACTTCTGGATCGTCTGACCTAAAAAGGACAGTGTATATCCTTCTTCTCTGGCGATATGTTCATCAAATAATTTTTGAGATTTCGATCGAAAACAAGAAAATTTATAAAGAAAAGACATGTTTTCTACTGGGAAAATATTTTCCACTTCAAATCCAGCTTCTTTAAAGAGTGTTATACATTCAGGCCGAGTAAGATTTAATTTATGAAATATTTTTATTGTGTTGTTTTCATGCTGATGAGTGGTTTGTTTTTTTGAAAGCCGATCCATTATTTTTTTTTGGAAATTATCGGCTCGAAAAGAAGCACATACTTTTCCTCCAGGTTCGAGAATTCGAAAGGTTTCTTGTATGGCATGTTTTAAACTATCTTCTAATAAATTGTGATATATACCAAAGGCCAAGACATAACGAAAAGATTTATCATTAAAATGAAGACGTTGTGCATTTCCAGCTTCTACCTGTAATTCAGGGTCTGTTTTTTTTAATCTGTCAATGATTGCTTCTACAAAGTCTACTCCCACAATATTATATCCGCGATTTTTATAATACCTCAGCAATCGTCCAGGTCCACAGCCCAGTTCTAAAATTCTTCCCTGCTGGGATTGAATGGTCATGTTTGCGTACTTCAGTGGGTAGATGTTTTCATTTTTCATTACCGAATCAATAGGGATCTGATCCCACCGGTCATGCCAATATTCATTGATATTCTTATTTCGGTATGTGGCCTGCATAGGTAATTTTTATCTCATAAATATAGTTATGTTAGTTGACCTTTCTCAAATTTTTACTATATTTGTCGTAGATAGCAACAGTCAAATTCGGATTAGTTGAGAGCATTTTTTAATGCTAGAAGTTTAATTGATTTTAAGCTAGATACAACTTTTATGCAGCCTTATATAGAAAAAACTCTGAGACACAAAGTATTTATTATCGCTGAGGCAGGAGTGAACCATAATGGTTCATTAAGTATGGCGTTTAAACTTATTGATGCTGCAAAAACAGCAGGTGCGGATGCTATTAAATTTCAATCTTTTTATACAGACGATCTGGTGGTTCCAGAGGCGCCTAAAGTACTTTATCAGAGAAAAAAAGAATCCTCATTAACTCAATATGAGATGTTAAAGCGATTAGAACTGACTGCTTCTATGCATGAGAAAATAGTGAACTATTGTAACAAGAGAAATATTTTATTTTTATCTACCCCTTTTGATATCAAAAGTTTAAGTTATTTGGTCCAAAAATTTAAGATGCCTCTTATTAAAGTGGCATCTGGTGAGTTAACGCACGATCATCTTTTGTTATGTGCGGCCAGAACTCAAAAGCCTATGCTTTTATCCACAGGAATGAGTACGCTTAAAGAAATTAAGAGAGCTTTGAAAATTATTGCCTTTGGATATTTGAAGGCAAAAAAGATTCCTACCTTAAAGCAATTGAAGAAAATATATTCAAAATCTAAAGTCAGAAAAATATTAGAGGAGAAGGTTGTGCTACTTCATTGTGTATCAGAATATCCAGCTAGGAGCTAGGGTTATTGAAAAACATCTTACATTAGATAATAATCTTCCTGGCCCAGATCATGAGGCTTCTTTAGAGCCTAAAGAATTTCTAGATATGGTGCGATCCATTCGAATTATTGAGCGCGCTCTTGGAAATGGGAAGAAGAAACCTACACCTGTTGAAATTAAAAATAAAAAAATGGTACGCAAGGGCGTGTATGCTAAACGGTATATTCCTAAAGGAAAATTATTATCGTTGGATGATATGATATGTAAACGTCCGGAAGCTCATTGCTTAGCCAATAATATTTGGAATATGATAAATATACCAGCTAAAAAGAACTTTAATCAAAATGATCCTATTTTATAAATGAAGGCGTTTAAAAAATACCTTTCAGCGTATCCATATGCTCATGGAATTATGTTTCATTATTTTCATAATGAAATTCATCCGCCTAGCCAGGGATCTATCACGCAAGAGCAATGTTTATTGTTATTTGAATCTATCCGTTCTTCAGTTATCCAACCGGAAGAATGGATAGATAAATTTCGGAAGGGCCGTCTTTGTTCGTCAGATATTTGTATTACGTTCGACCATGGTCTTTTGTCGCAATATGATATTGCATATCCTATTTTACAAAGATTTGGAATGCGCGCTTTTTGGTTTGTGAATACAGTGAGCCTAAACGGAGAAATTGAACATCTTGAATTATATAGATATTTTCGTAATACGTGTTTTAAAACCATAGAAGATTTCTATAAGGCTTTCTTTTTTGCACTTTCAAAACAGCCATTTTTTGAAGCCATTGAAAACACACTTCATCATTTTAATTTTTCTTCTTATCTCAACGAGTTTCATTTTTATACTTATAATGATCGAAAATACAGATATATACGTGATAAAGTGCTTACATCATTCCAGTATCATCTCTTAATGAGTCAACTGATGATGCAAAAAGATTTTGATGTAGACAAGACGCTCAAAAAAATTTGGATGGGGATGCCAGAATTAAAAAAACTGTCAGATGAGGGCCATATCATTGGTTTACACGGACATTCACATCCAACGCAGATGGGAACTCTCTCTTTCGATGAGCAAAAACGAGAATACACGTTCAATGATGAATTGCTCGTAAAACTTTTAGGTAAAAAATCTATTATTATGGCTCACCCAAACAATTCTTACAACCAAGACACCTTGAAAATATTGCAAAAATTAGGTATTGAAATTGGGTTTCGATCGAATATGATTCAAAAAGAGTCTTTTACGGCATTAGAACAACCAAGGCAAGATCATACGATTCTTATCGATAATTTATTTAAAGAGAGGCTGAGATGAAGGTGGCGAAACTAAGAGAAAATCGAAAGATGGGTAAGCTTTCTTTTTATAATTCTGTTGTTGATTTTACTCATATTTATATAAAATTTGATAAGAGAGCTAAGCCAAAGTTTTTATTTACGTTAATTGCAGATAAAATAAAAAAACTTTTAAAAGGGAAACTCCAGACAAAAAAATTATTAGATGTGGGGGGGGGGAGGGGGGTGTTTGCTTATTACATAAAGCAATGTTTCCCAAAAATGGAGTGTACCTGTATTGACATCGACAAGGAGCTTATCAAGGTAGGGAGACAGCATAATAAGGAATGCACTTATATTCTAGGGGATGCGAACCATATGGATCAATTGGGAAGCCATGAATTTGATTTTGTTACATTCTTGGGGGTCCTTTCAGGGTGTGACGATTTTAAAACAGTTTTCAATGAATGTTTTAGGGTCTGTAAAAAAACAGGGGTTATATTTATAATAAGTGCATTTAATGATTATGGAGTAGATCGGCTTGTGAGATACCGATATAGTCATGATACGGGTCCATGGAAACGTTGTTACAATTTATTTTCTAAACAGAGTATTTCAAAATTTTTAAAGCCACATCCACTGGTAAAGAAATGGAAATTTGAAAGAGTTTTTTTCCCTTTTGATCTTCCAAAACAAAAAGATCCTATACGATCTTGGACTGAAAGGGATTTAAGTGGGAATAGGATATTTAAAAATGGTTTGGGATTAGAATACCACTTGGATATTTTGAGTGTCTTTCTTAAATAGGTTTTAAAATTCACATAAAAAGGGGGATTTATTACTCAAGAGAAAATAGTTTATATAGTCCATTGCATTGATACAGAAGGTCCTTTGTATGAATCTTTAACAGCCACATTTGAGCGGATAAAACGCATCTTTGGAATTTTTTTAGAGCCTTCACTAAGTAATTTGAGAAAAATTCAAAATAAAGAAATTGATTTTGGAAATAAAACATCTGTGATTTCTGAGGCTTTTTCGTCACACTTACAGAGTTATAATGATAATTGGGATAAAATTAATAAGATGCTTGAAAATATTTTGTCTGAGCATTTTAGGAAAGAAATATTAGATTCTTTTGGAGGGGGATGGATTTATAATTGGTTTTGCTTGGATCATGTAGGCTATGAGTATAATCCACGAAAAAGGGATATGGGTTACCATAATATTTATGATTATTATCAAGAAGCCCTGCAGAGGTATTTATCATCTCAAGATGAAGTGCATTGGCATTTTCACCCTATGCCGATATATAAAGAAGCACACAAAAATGCGACTAGTTATGTCAATTCTCCTCATTTGTATCAGGTGCTTTGTCGTAAGATTATTGAACGACAAACATTTCCAGCGGCGGTTCGAGCTGGGTTTCAGGCAGAGAGGCCAGATAGTCATCTTTTCTTTGAGCAATGGATTCCTTTTGATTTTACGAATTGGGCTTTTCATTCCGCAGATCATTTACTGCAATCGCACTTGGATATTCGGAATGGTCGTTCAGGAGACTGGAGATTAGCGCCGGACGATTGGTCTGTTTATCAGCCGAGCATTGATAGCTGGCAAATACCTGGAAATTGTAAGAGATGGATTGCCAGATGTATTGATATTAATATGAGAGGTAGAGAATTAACACAAGAAGAAGTAGAAAAAGCTTTCCATCGTGCGCATACTGGAAAACCTACACTATTAGCTTTTAATAATCATGATTTTCGAGATATGTGTCCTGAAATCAATAGCGTTAGAGAAAAGATAAAAATTGCATCTCAAAAATTTCCAGATGTGCAATTTAAATTTAGTGGAGCGGTCAATGCTTTTAAAAATGTGGTCTATGGACCAGAGTTCTCTGGAGAAAAACTAGAACTGAATACCACTCTAGAAAATGTTTCTAACGAGCTTATATTAAAAGTAGAAACAAAGAAGGGGAAAGTCTTTGGGCCGCAGCCCTTTTTATCTGTAAAAACAAAGTCCGGACGGTTTATTCATGACAATTTTAATTTTGATCCCTCTCTAACACGTTGGTATTATATCTTTGATGAAAATGCCATTCATAGCAATGATATCGATACGATTGGAGTTGCTTCTAATGATTCTTATGGCAATACATTCGTTAAAACAATCACTCTTTAATGGATTAACCTTTAGAAGTCTATGATCGAGAATATTTCAAAAATAGTAGAAGAAATTTTTCCGAATGGGGCTAAATTACATGAGCCGATATTTCAGAGTAATGCTTGGAAGTATGTCAAAGAGTGCTTAGATACCAGGTGGGTGTCTTCGGCAGGAAGCTATGTTTCAAAATTTGAAAATAAGTTAGCAGATTTTACAGGCATTTCTCATGTAATTGCTGTGGTCAATGGGACGTCTGCATTACACTTGGTCTTAAAGTTCTCTGATATTCAACCGGGAGATGAAGTATTAATGCCAGCATTCACATTTGTGGCAACGGCAAATGCCGTAACCTATTGTGGTGCGATTCCACATTTTGTGGATAGTGATATGGACACCTTGGGAGTTGATCCTCGAAAGCTTTCGTCTTGGCTTTCAGAAATAGCGGACATTCGAAAAGGAGTATGCATCAATAAGAGAACACAGCGGCCGATAAAAGCCTTAATTGCTGTTCATGTTTTTGGGCATCCAGTAGATTTAGATTCATTACGTGACATCTGTGATCAATTTCATATTAAACTTATTGAAGATGCAGCCGGTGCTTTGGGATCTATCTATAAGTCTAATCATGTAGGGCATGCGGGTTTGGCAACCATCATAAGTTTTAATGGAAATAAAATTATTACAACAGGTGGCGGTGGAGCTGTATTGACAAATAATGAGAAATTAGCCATGAAAATCAGGCATGTATCTAATACAGGTAAAGTGGCTCATGAACATCCTTATTATTATGATACGATTGGGTACAATTATCGAATGCCTAATGTGAATGCGGCTTTGGGATATGCACAACTTGAAAATATCTCTGAAACATTAAAGCTGAAAAGAAATTTAGCACAAAAGTATAAAGAAAGTTTTATGCATATTAAGGGGATTACTTTTGTGAGTGAGCCTTTGCATGCTCACAGCAATTATTGGTTGAATGCCATTAAAATTTCTCTAGATTTTCCAAATGAAAAAGAAAAAATTATAGAACATTTTCAATCAACGCCTTGGCAAGTACAGCACGTATGGAAACTTTTGCCAGAACTTCCAATGTATCAAGGATTATTCACAATGGATCTATCTCAGGCAAAAGCTCTGTGTAATCAATTAATTACATTACCAAGTAGTCTTTCATGATCCTGAAGAAACGTAATATTACAGTTGTTACAGGAAATCGGTCTGATTATGGGCATTTATTTTGGATATTGAAGGAAATTCAGAAAAGTCAAAAATTACATTTGCAACTCATTGCTACGGGCCAGCACATTAGCAAAAACTATGGGGAGACGTATAAAGAGATCTTAAAGGATGGTTTTAAAATTTTGAAAAAAGTTGATTTGCAACTTAGTGATGATTCGCCTCTTTCTAGAACACAGTCTATGGGAAAAGGGTTGATTCAATTTGCTAAAGTATTTCATTCATTGAAATCAGATATTCTTTTGCTTCTTGGTGATCGATATGAAATTTTTATTGCTGCACAGGCGGCAATGATGGCTAATATCCCAATCGCACATATTCATGGGGGAGAAATTACTCAAGGTGTTATAGATGAAGCGATTCGACATGCGCTGACTAAGATGTCTCATATCCATTTTGTAGCAGCTGAAGCGTACAGACATCGAGTCATTCAATTGGGCGAGTCGCCAAATTTTGTTTTTTTGGTGGGTGCTCCAGGTTTAGAATCTTATAAAAAGTCTCCTTTATTGAGTCGTCAGGAAGTGGAATGTAAGTTGGGCCTTCAGCTTCGTTCCCCACTATTTTTGGTGACGTATCATCCTCTGACTCTGGAAGATAAGAAAGAAAGAAAAGGAATATTTCAATTGTTGCGGGCTTTGAATCATTTCCCAGATGCACACATTATATTTACGCAACATAATAGTGATCCAAGGAGTGAGATCATTGAAGAAAGTATTCATCGCTATATTCGAAATCATTCAGATAGATGTATGTTCTTTACCTCATTGGGCCAATCGTTGTACGGCAGTGTTTTAAAAAACAGTGATGTTCTTATTGGTAACTCATCCAGTGGCATTATCGAAGCTCCTGTTTTAAAAAAGCCAACAGTAAATATTGGAAAAAGACAAGAAGGAAGGTTAAAGGCCAGATCCATTATTGATTGTAAGGAAAATGAGACTGCTATTGTTAGTGCCATCCAAAAAGCTTTATCAAGTGATTTTCAATCTCAATTGAAGTATACGCAGTCTTTGTATGAAATAAAGGATACTTCCAAAAAAATGTGTAAAATTTTAGAAAATATTTCTTTGGATCATATTTTATTTAAAAAATTTTATGATATCAAAAGTGTTTCTTCGAATTTAATAGGCGTACCATAGAGTTTTTTGCTATTTTAAAATCTTTATCGGTATCAATATCTATTGAAACCTCAGGCGGCATTACATAAGGTAGTGTTCGATTTGTATAAAATTGAATGTGTTTATGTGAATAAATGGGGGTTATAAAAATAGCGCCATTGGAATAATAAAAATTGGATAAAGATTGTCTTTGATTTGTTTTCAAAATATCAAAACAGTCTTTTACATATCCCAAAGAGGTTTCTTTTAAGAGCCATCCCATTTTCTGGGGTGCTCTAATTACAGAAACCAGTGTGTCTCTCAGAGATTTTCTATTCTTAAAATAAAATTCTAAAGCGTGATCAATGTGTATATGTGTTCGTAGGGGCGATGTGGGTTGTAAAAGAACAACAATATCATAAATTTCCATATCATTTTTTTTAATCCATTCCAAAGCGTGAGAGATGGCAGGCTGAACAGGAGTGTGATCTTTTGCAAGACGTGATGGACGTAAAAAAGGTACATCTGCTCCAAACTTTTTTGCGATCTCAAATATTTTTGGAGAATCTGTTGAAACAATGGTTCGATCTAAGTACTTTGAATTGCGTGCTGCTTCCATGGTCCAAGCGATGAGAGGTTTGTCACAAAATGGAGCAATGTTTTTATCCTGAATCCCTTTTGACCCACCTCTGGCGCCAATAAAACCTAATATTTTATGTTTTTGATACATTCTTGAGTTGGCACAAACTTTCTTTGTAGGTTCTCCATTGACCAAAATCGAACCATTCTTCATATAGGGGGAAAATGGCAATATTTTTTTTATTCTTTACACACCTTTCTAGAAAGGTATTCATATTTAAAAATTCTTTTTCTCCGATTAAATCAAGAACATTAGGTTTAAATACATAAACACCTGAATTAATCAGCATTGTAAATTTTGGTTTCTCGCGAATGCCTTTAAATTGTCCATTCTTGGATTCGAGTACTCCATAAGGAATAATCATTTCTTTTGTGGAGGCTACTAAGGTGATGTCTGCATTTTGATTCTTGTGCCAATCCAAAATATCTCCCGTATAATTATTTAAGAGGACGTCGCAGTTGGTAACTATAAAAGATTGGTCAATGAAAGGGATTGTTTTTTTTAAACCTCCGCATGTACCTTGGTAAGCACTTTCTTCTATGCACGCAATTTCATAAGGAAATTTATTTTCCTTTAGATACATTTTAATTAAATCTTTTTTGTAGTTGAGAATGACGATGAATTTTGTAAAGCCTTCTTGATAAAACTTATCCATTATTTTTTTAAGAATGGGAACACCTTGAACAGGTAATAGAGGTTTTGGTAAAATTTTAGTAAATGGATTTAGGCGAACTCCTTTGCCCCCAGCCATAATCACAATCGGATGAGAATACGTTGCGCGGGGATATTTATTTATTGGATTACCCTTAAAAAGATCATACCAATATAAGATGGTTTCTATCTGTCTTTGATGATTTAAAATGGGAATGGCTGGAAATTTTTCATCTAGAAAAAGTTGTTTAGCTATTTGATTTTTGTGAACATCATCAAATAATATATATCTGGGTTTAGGGTACATTACTTTAACTGCTTTGATGTCATAATTTGATCCTCGAATAAGAGCACGACGAATGTCGCCATCCGTAATAGAGCCGATGAGTTGCTTACTTTGATTAATCACAAAGAGAATTTTTTCACTGTTGGCGCTTAGTTTTTTCATTGTATTTAGAAGTGTTTCGTCTGGCCCAATACACAATTTTTCGATTTGTTTTTTATCAGTCATTCGCTTAGATATATATACTGACTTATAGCTTAAAGCAAGAATGGAGGAATCTGTAAGTAGTATGAAGTCAAAGAAAATTTTAGTGATAGGTGGGATGGGTTATATAGGTTCAGTGCTAACCCCTCTGCTTTTAGAAAGTGGAGCAACCGTCTGTGTTTTGGATAATTTGCTTTACCAGCAAACTCCAGAAGTGAAGAGCTTGAAGGCCTATCAGCGCTTTCAATTTATTAATGAAGATTTTAGAAATGATATCATCTTAAATCGTGCGTTATTGGGAGTGACAGATGTTATCATCCTTGCTGGTTTGGTAGGGGATCCTATCTGCAAAAGATATCCCACAATAGCAAAGGCATTAAATGAGGTTGGGATGCTTCATTTAATTCAATTCTTTCATGGAAAACAGCTTGAAAGAGTTGTTTTTGCCTCAACCTGTTCAAATTATGGGATCATGAAAGAAGGTATTCTAGCAGACGAGGATTTCCCTTTAAATCCGCTCTCTGATTATGCAAGAGCTAAGGTATCTGTTGAACAAAATATTTTGGCTTTAAAAAATAAGGTAGATTATTGTGCAACCATTGTGCGCTTCAGTACAGCATTTGGTCTCTCTTCAAGAATGCGATTTGATTTAACGATCAACGATTTTACAAGGGCGCTCTTTTTTAAAGAAAAACTTTCAGTTTTTGATGCTCAAACTTGGAGACCTTATTGCCATGTAAAAGATCTTTCTTTGGCTATTTTAAAAATTTTAAGTGCGCCCTCTCATAAAATTTATTTTGAGATTTTTAACGTTGGTGGTAATAATTACAATAAACAGATGATTATTGATAAAATTATTGCTCAATTGCCGTATACAGATGTTGATATAGAATATACTCAAAAAATCATTGATCAAAGAAATTACTGTGTGTCCTTTCAAAAAATATTAGACTGTCTTTCTTTTGAACCTATGTATTCTGTAGAGAATGGTATCTATGAAATCCTTACGGCTTTGAATGAAGGTCGTTTTCATGATTTTAGAGACCATCCAAATAAGTATGGCAATGTTAGTGTTAACGATAAAGTATAGAATTAATTATGACAACAATTGTTATTATTGGAGCAGGAGTTGTTGGTTGTGCCATTGCGCAAGAAATTGCTAATGAAAATACAGATATTCATATTATTGAAAAAAATAGTTCTTTTGGAGAAGGAGTGACGAGTCGCAATAGCGGTGTGATACATGCGGGGCTTTACTATCCACCTTACTCATTAAAATCTACACTATGCCAAGAGGGTAGAGAGCTTTTATATCAGTGGTGCACACAAAAATCTATCCCGCATAAAAAAACTGGAAAATTGGTTGTTGCAGCTAAGTCAGAAGATGAAATTTGGCTTGAAAATCTATATCAAAACGCTTTGAAAAGTGGAGTAAAAGAAAATTATTTAAAATTTTTATCAAAACTAGAAATACAAAGCATAAGTCCTTATATTAAAGGTGTGAAAGCTTTATATTCTTCTGAAAGTGGGATTGTGGATGTGCCTGCTTTTTGTCGGAGTTTGTATGTTGAGGCTATGAAAAAATCTGCTCAATTTCATTTTGATTGTGAAGTTCAAGGGATTACGTATAAAGAAGGATATACTATTCATACCACAAGGGGAGATATCCCATGCGATATTGTGATTAATTCAGCAGGATTATATGCAGATGAAATTGCCAAAATGGCTGGAATTCATAAATATACAATTTATCCCTGGCGTGGAGATTATTTTAAAGTAAAACTTCCTTATAAGATAGATCAACTTGTGTATCCTGTGCGTCAGCCCACTGCGAGTGGTTTGGGGGTACATTTAACGATGAATATGGAGGGTAATTATTTTTTAGGTCCCGATTGTGAACCGAGTGATTCTAAAGAAAACTTTGGATCTAAGCCAGAAAAGCTCATGAAGTTTTATGAATCAGCATCTCAGTTATTGGATGGATTAAAATCAGATATGCTGAGTTATGAAACCTGTGGTATTCGCCCAAAATTAAGAGCCTTTGATGAAAAGGAAGAAAAAGATTTTGTTATTTCAGAAGATCCGCCTCAATTTTTTAATTTAGTTGGCATTGAAAGTCCTGGGCTGACTGCTTCGCTAGCTATTGCTCGATATGTCAAAGATAAAATTTAAATTAGAATTAATTTCTAAAAGAGGGATTTTAACAAACTCTCTTTCTTTAAGATGTGAATGGGGAATGGTAAGTTTTGAAGTTTGAATAACTTGATTATCATAAAGCAAAATATCAAGATCAATAATTCTAGGCCCCCATTTAAACGTTTTTTTTCGGCCCATGCCTTTTTCAATCTGTTGAAGTGTTTTTAAGAGTTTCTGTGGTGTGAGACTAGTTTTTATTTCAATAGCGCCATTCATGAATTTAGGTTGATCTGTGTAGCCAATAGGCTCTGTCTCAATCCAAGAAGATGTTTTTATAACAAAAATTTCAGGGTGCTGATTAATTTTTTGAACAGCATTTTTGCAGTTTTTTAATCTACCTCCGAGGTTAGATCCTATGCCAATATAGGCAATGTGTTTCTTAGATTTCATTATTCCTAATACCAATATATCCGATAAATTGGGATTACATACCCCAAAAATCGTGTTTTATCTATTTTCGAATGGTCCAAAAATCAAGGGCCAAATTTCTACTTTCAATATACTCATAGGGCATCCAAAAATAGCCTTTTTGTCCCCAGTTTTTGCCCCAGCTATTGCGTACGAGAACCCGTTTTTTATTGTCATCATAGCCTACCGCCATGACGGCATGCCCTCCAATCATCCGCTCGCTTTTTTTGGGCATGGGCATGATTCCTGTTCTAGCTACTTGAATTGTTTCAAAAGATTCATAAACGGCAAATCCAAAGACAAAAGGAAACTTCAGGGCAAGGCATTGTTTAAGTTCATTGAGAGAATTTAGGCGGAAATAGGTAGAAATGCAGTGTTCTTTTGCTTCTAGGTAAACTTTTTTTGTGGGTTTATTGAAAACATTTTTTGGTGAGTAAGGCCAAAGTGTTTCTCGACACACTCCCCAAGTGGCTAAAGCTTTGATCCCATCTCTGAGCGATGCTCCTGAATCTTCATTGGTTGTATTTTCTAATAACCGTTCATTATAATAAATAAATAGTCGACTGACATCTTCAAATGTTCCGTCCGGATAGAGATCTAGATATTCAATAAGGCCAGCCAAGGCATTTCCTGTACAACTGCCGATTTGTCCTTGGTCTTCAATAGGAGAACACTTTTTTCTGAGATCGATCTGTGTGGGGATGCTTACCGGAGCAGCCACTTTTAATGAAAATGAAAAATCTCTTTGGTCGGGCAGATCAGGCTTCCAATTATATTTTCTTTTTCGACTCAGCTTTTTCAATTTTCCATCTTTCTAATGAGGGGCATGTTCAGAATTCTATAATGACAGTTCGTTCAAAGAGATTATGTCATTGTTTTTAATCGTTCTTCCGATTGAATGGGTGGGTAATCTAATTTTTCTTCTTCAAGAAATGAAAGGACTTTTTTAACGAGAGTTTGTACAGCATTTTCTTGGCTCCAAGGAGAGGCACCTGCGAGATGAGGGGTTAAAAATACATTGGGTAATTTTCTAAGAATATTTTTTCTGTCTAATGGTTCTAGTTCAAATACATCCAAGCATGCAAAAATATCTCCTTTTTTAAGGCGCTTAATTAAGGCTTTTGTATCTATTATTCCACCGCGTGCCGTATTGATTAAAACTGTTCCTGGTTTTAAAATATTCAATTCTATTTCTCCAATGCTTCGCTCTGTTTTATCAGTAAAGCCTCTATGGATAGAAACAATTTGAGATGATAAAACCTTTGCTAGCTCAGTTTTTTCAAGCCCTAGTTGAGATGCTTCGTCAGAAGAAAGATGATCTGAGAATATTCTAATTTTACAATTAAATACTTTTAGTAGGTCAATAAATTTTCTAGAGCAGGCACCATAGCCGATTAATCCAATAGAGGCTCCCTGGAGATTTCTAGGTCCTGATGTAATACTAAGATTTCTTGAGCTATATTTTCTCTCATTTAATCGTATATACCAAGGTTTGATAATATCGGCTAAGGGAGTTGTTTTAATAATTTTTTTTATCCATTGGATTATATCTGAGTAGATGCCGGAATGATTCCAACGTCCTTTTCTCATATTTTCATGAGCCGTTAAGGCTCCGGTAATGCCTAAGATGGCCATCATGAGAGCAAATTCTGCTACAGCTTCCGCTATAGCTTCTGGAACATTTATAATCGGGATATTTTTTTTCAAAAGTAATTCTGGATGATAAGCTTTTACGGATGCGCCAACTATTCCTACGACCTTTAATGATACAAGCTCATTTAAGAGGTGAGTTTCCATAGGTTGTCCTCCATAACCTGTAATAAGAGCTATGATTCTATTTTTTTCATCCTGGGACAGGAAGTTATAGCGTTCATAAAAAAATAAGTCATATTTTTTTTCTATTTTTAATAGTTGATTCTTAATCATATTAGAATTTAAAATTAAAATCCCATCTTTCTTTGAGTGGATTAATTGGGGATGGTTGGATTGTATTTCTTTTGGGCTATCTATATTGTGATTCTGAAAAATTGAGTTCCAAGATATTTTTCCAGTGAAACCAGTTTCTATAAGCTCGACTAAATGTAGTGCTGTGACTCCATGATGAATGTCATGGATAGGCTTATACTTATTACGAATAGCAGAAATAAACTCCAGATGTTCACCCTCGTAACCTCTATTAAGATATGTATAAGGAAATTTTTTTAATTGGACAGAATTATTTATATATCTTGATAAGCTAATTCCATCACATAAAAAAGATGCTGCTAATCCATGGATAAAATATCGTTCTTGTCTAGTGCCTGAAGTATTGTTCATTGTCAGTGTTGCGTGTGCCCCACTAGGCCATTTTAATACTGTAGAAAAATTCTGAGATTTCTGATAATTAATGGGATCGCATATGGAGAATATTTCTGATGGGAGATCATCCATAAAATAACATAAAGAATCAAGAGCATGAATCCCTGCCGCTTGGAGCCAGCTGGTTGCATGATAGGGGATATCAATGTCTAAAACTGCCTGATGATATACTGCTTCCATACTTTGAATTTTTGATATTTTGCTTAATGTATTCTTTGCCAGTTGAATATTTGATTGAAATCTTCTATTAAAACCTACTACGCACGTTAAATTATTCTTTTGGGCTAACTTTTCAATTTCTAAACATCTTTTCCATGTTGGGGCTGGCGGTTTTTCTATGAAGACATGTTTTCCGGCAGATAAAGCTTTTAGAGAGTATTCATAATGCATCTCTGTTGTCCCAAAAATATAAACAGCATTGATCTTATCATCGGAAAAAACATTTTCTGCATTAGCGGTAAAATTATTAAATTTATAATGGTAAGCACTTTGTTTAGCCAAGCTGCAATTGATATCACAGATAAGAGACAGATTATAATATCCAAGATCTTTTAGCTTTTTAATCAGGGGGAGATGTACTCCCTGAACCATCTTTCCAGCGCCAATGACAGCAATATTAATTCGATTTGAATTTATCATAAAGAGAAGTGTTTTAGTTTGTTCAGTGCTTTTAATGTTTGTTCTTCTGGGACAGTGAGAGAAAAGCGAATATAACCTTCACCTGCATCTCCAAACCCCACTCCAGGGGTAGTAACGATGCCCAGTTTATTAAGAAGAGTGGTACTAAATTCAATGGAACTGTATGGATTGGGCACTTTGGTCCAGACATAAAAAGTACTATCTGAGGGGAAAACTTCAAGCCCTATAGAATGTAGTCCAGATACCAGAAGATTTCGGCGTTTTAAAAAGGTCGACTGTTGTTCTTGAATAAAAAAATCTCCTTTTTGAAGAGCAATGGACGCAGCATGTTGAATGGCCAAGAATTGGCCTGAATCTACATTGGTTTTTATTTTTCCAAGGGCTTCAATGAGTTTTGCATTGCCAACGGCAAAACCGACTCTCCAGCCTGTCATATTAAAGGTTTTAGAAAGAGAATGAAATTCAATAGAAATATCTTTGGCCTCCGGAATTTGTAAAATGCTGGGACTAGGATCTTTACCAAAATAAATTTCACTATAAGCAGCATCGTGACAGAGAAGAGTTTCTTGTTTTTTAGCCCAGTTGGTAACTTCTTCAAAGAAAGAGAGTGAAGCTGTGGCAGATGTGGGGTTATTCGGGTAGTTAAAAAAGAAAAGTTTTCC
>LBZW01000005.1 GCA_000993955.1 Candidatus Nomurabacteria bacterium GW2011_GWA2_40_9 | reverse complement strand
TTGCGACCACCACCCACTAAATCCCAGGCCAAAACCAAAACCAAAAAATCAAAACCCAAAACCACCCAAAATCATTCGCACGCATTATTAGTTCAAGGCGGCCCCGTAGGGCCGCCTCTTTTTTATTTCACCAATCCAGCTTTTAGTAGAGTAGCATAAGCGCCGTTTTTCTTAAAATTTTTATGTTAAAATATCCAAATGTACATTTTTCTAGACGAATCAGGTGTAGATAAACAAAAAGGTAAATCATCTATTGCTCTGGTTTATATTACCGTTGAAAATTTGGATGTTTTGCAAAACGCAGTTTTAGAGGCAGAAAAGAAAATAGGGATAAAAAATTTTCATTGGTCACATAGTGCATGGAGCGTGAGAAAGCTTTTCATAGAAGAAATTTGCAAACAAGATTTTAAAATAAAAATAGCTTTAATAAAAAACCCATTTTTTGCTAGTAGCGGTTACGAATATGCCTTGCAACACTTGGTAGTTGAGAGAAATGTCATATCTATGATAATAGATGGTAAAAAAAGTAAAAGTTATGAAAGAAAATTTAAAAAAGTTTTGCGTGACAAAGGTATTTCTGTTCAAAAATTAAAAACAGCAAACGATGAAGCATATCCTGCATTGCGTATAGCAGATGCTATTGCTGGAGTAGTTAGATATAGATACGAAAACCCAGAGGACGAAAGAGTTCAATATCTCTATTCAAAATTTGTCAAAAAAATACTAATTATTTTAGAGGAGTAAAAACGAAAACCGCCCCTTTCGGGGCGGTCAGCTTTGCAAGTAGTTTATTACTAAACTTTTCCTAAAAGGAATTTGTCCTTGTAAGCTAGTTATACATCAAGTATAACATAAAGTATCAGATATATGCAAGCACTCGGTATTATTTAAGTTTTCACCAATCCAGCTTTGAGGAGGGTAGCGTATACGCCGTTTTTCTTTATTGTGCGGAGGCCACGAGTGGAAACTTCGATAGTTATAGTTTTATTGAGTTCAGGCACAAACACTCTCTTTTTCTGGAGATTTGGGAATTTGCGTTTCTTGCCAGTCGGGTTGAATTTGGTCGCACGAGTACGGTTTGAGTATCCGCCCCCGACTATTGAACCCTTTTTAGTTATAACACATATTTTCGCCATAGTTTTTTTATGCTATCATTAAAGTTATCATTATGCAAATTATTGATGCAATCTTTTACATAGCAATACTTATCATGTCCGTCGTCATTCACGAAGTCTCTCATGGCTATGTGGCAGAACTCTACGGAGACAAGACTGCTCGGCATGCGGGCAGGCTCACACTCAACCCAATAGTGCATTTAGATTTGTGGGGATCTCTGATTATTCCAGCTCTTTTGTATTTCTCTACAGGCTTTGCTTTCGGCTGGGCGAAGCCTGTGCCGTATAATCCAGACAATTTGTCTGACCGCAAATGGGGGAGCATCGCAGTGGCTGCAGCAGGAGTATGTGCAAATCTTTTTATTGCAGTTTTCTTTGGACTTATTTTGCGTTTTACTTATGCACTAGATATGCCGACTGGGTATGATTTTATGCTCTACTCTATTGTCATCATAAACTTGGCATTGGCTATCTTTAACTTAGTACCTATACCTCCACTAGATGGGTCCAAAATACTTTTTCCATTACTTCCGCAGTCTTTTTCTCGAGCAATAGATTCTATAGAACAATATTCTATTATTTTTCTGCTTATCTTTATATTCTTCTTTTCGGAGTTTTTGTCACCTATTTTGGGGTTTTTGTTTAAGCTCATTACGGGGTTGTCTTTGTAAATTCTCCTCTTGAGGAGTACTCTGCTAGCAAGCAGAGGGAGGTGGATGTATTTATCCACCCCGTCTCGGATTACCGAGCCACCCCTCAAGAGGGGAATAAATTTGCATTTTTTTACGAGATGTAGTAGATTAAACGAACTAATGCCAACCATAAATCAATTAGTAAAGAAAAGCCGAGTAAAAGTACACCGCAAATCAAAAACTGTGGCTCTTGCTCGTGGTTTCAATGTTTTAAAAAATCGACCAGTATTTTTCCCTGCCCCTTTCAAACGAGGTGTGTGTACAAAGGTGACCACCACCACTCCAAAGAAGCCGAACTCTGCTCTCCGAAAGATAGCCCGTGTACGACTGACAAACGGAATGGAAGTGACTGCATATATCCCAGGAGAAGGGCACAACCTCCAAGAACACTCAGTGGTTATGCTTCGTGGTGGCCGTGTAAAGGACTTGATTGGAGTACGATATCACATAGTACGCGGTGTGCTAGATACCCAAGGTGTAGAGAAGAGAAGACAAAGTAGATCTCTCTATGGAAATAAAAAACCAAAAGCAGGCGACAAGAAAAAGTAATTAATAGAAACTAGAACCTAGCAACTAGAACCTAATCATATATATGCGAAGAAAAGTAAAAAACAGAAATATAGTACAGCCAGACTTTATCTACAACTCTGCCAAGTTAGAGAAGTTTATAAACTACATCATGTGGTCTGGAAAAAAGGAAACTTCAAGAAAGATCATGTATCAGGCTTTTGATGTGATCAAAGAAAAGACTGGTAACCCAAATCCACTAGAGATATTTGACCTCGCTATAAAGAACGCTGGCCCACTGACTGAAGTCCGCTCAAAGCGTATCGGAGGTGCAAACTATCAGGTCCCACGAGAGGTTCGTGCCGAGCGCAGACTCGCTCTAGCTATGCGCTGGATCCGGGACGCTGCTAGAAAAGGCAAAGGCAAGCCTATGCATATAAAACTCGCCGAAGAACTAATCCTAGCTTCAAAAAACGAAGGGTCTGCTATCAAGAAAAGAGAAGACACTCACAAGATGGCCGAAGCAAACAAGGCATTCGCTCACTTTGCTTGGTAGAAGCTAAAAAGTTCCTACTCAAGTTTTTTTGGTGTTTACAATAAAAATGCTATAATGTTTAGTATGTTAGATAGATATATCCCCCAAATAAAAGAAGTTATAAAAGATTTTGATCCGTCTCTTAGAAATCGGTATTTTATATTTGGTTCGTCTATAAGTAAAGAAAGATTTAATGACATAGATATAGGAGTTATCGGTGCAAATGCTTCGGGTATACGAGTATCTGATTTAAAAGAAAAAATTGAAGATACCACCATACCATATTTTTTTGATATAATTGACTTTGATTCTGCCGAGAAATCATTTACTGATTATGTTTTTAACAATAAAGTTTTATGGATGAATTAATAGAATTAAAACTTAAAGAGTTTGAATAGGAGGAAGAATGAAATTTGGTAGGACTTTTTTAGCAGATAACCCCCTGCCATTTTTATTTGCCCCGTCGTCCGTGAACGGTTTGCAAAAAATGTTTGAATTATATATTATTTAAGTATGAAAATAGAGAGAGTTAAAAATACAAAAGAAAAAGGACTTATTGAATTTTTGGTATATAAAGAAGGCAAGACTTTTGTTGGTGTTTGTCTTACTTTTGATATTATTGAAGAAGGCAATAACCCCGAAAAATTAATGAAAAGTATACAAGAAGCAGCTCAAGGGCATTTGAAAGTTGTTCGAGCAGAAAATATGTCAAATGATTTACTTAATAGATATGCCCCAAAAGAATATTGGGATGTATATTATAGGGCAATAGAAGAAATAAAAAGCAAGAAACCAATAAAGTCACCTTATAGTTTTTTAATTTTTCCATATGCCTCGAGGACTGTTTAATTGGACTTATAGAGATGTGATAGATTTCATTTCTGAAAATGGTTTTGTTTTTCATAAACAAAGAGAGGGTTCTCATGAATATTGGATAAATAAATCAACAGGTACAATCCTTGATATAAATTTTCACGGACAAAAAATATGAAAATAGTTCTTACTGATCATGCTAAAAAGAGAACTTATGAAATCAACATACGACAAAATTGCAGATGCATTGTATATAACTTTTCAAAAAGGTAAGGTTTTTAATACATTGAAACTCTCAGACAGGATGATGGTTGACTTAGATAAAAGAGGAAACACTATAGGCATTGAAATTCTAGATGCCAAAAATCAGCTTTCTATAAAAAGTTTTACAAACATATCTAATATACCTTTGTATAATTTAGAGTCAGAATTATCGGTTGCAAGATAAATTTTTCTATTATACAAGACTTATCATTTTATTTGCAAAAAATATTTGTATAATATATAGTGTTCGTTATATGGAAAGAGATTATCCACTAGAAAAAGTTCGCAATTTTGGAATCATTGCGCACATTGATGCAGGCAAGACTACCACGACAGAGCGTGTACTATTTTATACTGGCGTATCACACAAGATAGGTGAGGTACATGACGGAGAGACAACCACTGACTGGATGGAACAAGAAAGAGAAAGGGGTATCACTATCACTTCTGCGGCTGTAACATGTTTCTGGACTCCTACCTATGATTTAAAAAATAAAAATTTAAAACACAGATTTAATATTATAGATACACCAGGACATATAGATTTTACCGTAGAGGTAAAGCGTTCTCTTCGCGTGCTCGACGGGGCAGTGGTAGTGTTTGACGGAGTAGCGGGAGTAGAGCCACAGTCTGAGACAAACTGGCGCTATGCTAATGAAGCAAATGTGCCTAGAATTTGTTTTATAAATAAATTAGATAGAATAGGTGCATCTTTTGAACATTCATACAAAACTATTTTAGACAGACTGACAAAAAAAGCAGTCCGCATGCAGATACCTATAGGCCTTGAAGAAAAACATGAAGGAGTGATAGATTTACTCAAAATGAAAGCATATTACTTTGAAGGCGAGATGGGCAATGTTGTATTAGAAAAAGAAATTCCTGAAGAATACAAAGCACAAGCGCTCGGCTTTCACAATGAACTTGTAGAGAAAATAGTAGAAAATGACGAAGCTTTGATGATTGAATATTTAGAAGGCATAGTTCCTAGTTATGATACTTTGAAAAAAGTACTCCGCAAGGCAGTCATCGCAAACGAAATTTTCCCAGTATTTGCTGGCTCAGCTTTGAAGAACAAGGGTGTTCAGCTCGTGCTCGATGCAGTTGTAGATTATCTCCCAGCTCCGACAGATATTCCTCCGATCCCGGGAATCAATCCTGATACTGAGGAGCCTATGGTTAGACATGCGTCTGACACAGAACCTTTTTCAGCACTCGCTTTCAAGGTGGCTACTGATCCATTCGTAGGGCAAATTATTTTCTTCCGTGTGTATTCAGGATTTCTTTCTGCTGGAAGTTATGTTTATAATCCTCGAACTAGAAATAAAGAAAGAATTGGTAGAATTTTGCGTATGCACGCAAACGACCGAGAAGAGGTAAAGAAAGTATATGCAGGGGAGATAGCAGCAGCAGTAGGTCTAAAAGACACTATTACTTCAGATACTCTTTGTGATGAAAATGCTCCAGTAGAATTAAACAGAATCGTTTTTCCAGAACCAGTTATCTCACTTCGCATAGAACCAAAGACAAAAGCTGACCAAGAAAAAATGGGCATGGCACTCAACCGTCTCGCCCAAGAAGACCCTACTTTCAAAGTGACCACCGATCAAGAAACAGGAGAGACTATCATCGCAGGTATGGGGGAACTTCATTTGGAAATTATTGTGGACCGTATGAAGAGAGAGTTCACCGTGGAAGCAAATGTAGGTAAGCCACAGGTAGCATATAGAGAGACTATAAACGGCACATCTGAAACAGAAGGTAAATACATCAAGCAGTCTGGCGGACGCGGAAACTATGGTCATGTAAAGATCAAGGTCAAGCCTATGGTGGCATTGACAAAAGAAGAAATAGAAGACCTACCAAAGAATACCAAGAGGTCAGAAGGTTTTGAATTTATAAACAGCATCAAAGGAGGAGCTATCCCGCAGGAGTACATTGCGCCTTGTGAAAAAGGATTCAAAGAAGGACTCGACCGTGGAATACTTGCAGGGTTCAAGATGGTCAATGTGTCTGTAGACCTTTGGGATGGATCTTTCCACGAAGTGGACTCAAACGAAATGGCTTTCAAGATAGCAGCATCAATGGCAATACAGGATGCATGTCGCATGGCAAAGCCAGTGATCCTAGAACCGATGATGAAAGTAGAAGTAGTCACCCCAGATAAATTTATGGGAGATGTCACAGGAAATTTATCTAGTAAGCGTGCACTGATCGAAGGTATGGAAGATCGTGGCATGAACAAAGTTGTAAAGGCTATCGTGCCGCTTTCAGAAATGTTCGGATACATGACAGGCCTCCGCTCTATGACCGAAGGGCGTGCATCTTTCACTATGGAATTCATTCGTTACGACATCGTGCCAAATAATGTGGCGGAAATGATAATATCTGCACGAAAATAAAAAATAAAATCAAAAAACCATGATTTTTAATCCCCAAAACTGTTGGCAAGTCGCTTCTAAAAAACGAAGCATAAAGATTACCAACCGTTTTGGGATTTTTTATTTGCTTGACTTTGTGCGCACAATGTATATACTTATATCATGACTACTTTAAATATACGAATTGATGAAAAAATAAAAGAAGATGCTCGCAAGACTTTTGCACTTATGGGTCTGGATATTTCTAGCGCTGTGAAGCTTTTTTTATACCAGAGCGTGCAAGAGAAGAAGATTCCTTTTGAAGTGAAGACTATAAATGGATATACTCAACGATATGAATCTGAAATTCTAAAAGAAATAGCAAATATTGAGAGAGATTTGAAAAATAAAAAAATAAAAACTTATAAAACTGCAAGACAAATGCATGAAGCAATTTTAGGTAAAAAAGTATATGCTCTCAATAATTGAATCAAAGAAATATAAAAAGTCTTTAAAGCTGTATATGCAAAATAAGAATTTTGATGTTTCAAAACTTGAAAAAATTATTGAATTGATTCAGAAAAGAATTCCGCTTGATGCAAAATATCATGATCATAAATTAAAGGGTCAATTGGAAGGCATTCGCGAATGCCATATCTATCCAAACATTTTGTTACTCTATAAGATTTTAGATAAGGAATTGATACTTCTTTTAGTGGATATAGGTTCACATCCAAAATTTTTTTAAAAATATACTAATCAAAAAGATATCCGTAAAGACGAACGCCGGGTGTTCGTCTTTTTTGTTTTGTTTGCTGCACAAGTTCAGATACATATGAGACTTTTAATTAAGTCTTTTTATGCGACAATTTAACAAATTAAAAGGAACAAAAGGATTCATAACAATCTGGAATCGTATGCTACGGTTTAGGCATATGATTACCGAACAAGCAAAAGAAAGGTGTCGGATTCTTGCATTCTGGGAGAAGTACGGGAATCTGGCAACTAAAGAAGCTTTTAACAATTTTTACGGAACTCAGAATATTTTTTAGCCCCTCAAAACATTTGTGTTATCTCGGTTCAAAGAAGTTAAATTTACAAAATATAGTTTGGAAAGAAGGGAAATATTATGTGTCTCAATGTTTAAATGTTGATATTTCTAGTTTTGGCAAGACAAAAAAAGAAGCACTTAAAAATTTAAGTGAAGCACTATCTCTATATTTTGGAATTTAATAAAATAGATTTTTTAAAAATCAAATCCGTTTTAGCTTTTATTAGGCCTTTTTTTATTTTTCTGTATATGTTACAATTTAAGTGTGTAAATTTATATGATTATATACTTTACAAAACATGCTCAAGAAAAGTTTAGCTTATTAGAAAAACATGGAGTTATAATTTCAAAGAAAATAGTAGAAAGTACTGTAATAAAACCTGAAAAAATAGACTCTAGTCGGCTCCCATTACTCATTGCCCAAGCAAGTTTAAATAAAAGTCATGTGTTACGAGTAGTATATAAAATAGAAATGCGAGTTATAAAAATTATTACTTTTTATCCGGGAAGAAAAACACAATATGATAAATAAAAAAACCAAAATTAAATATGATTCTGAATCTGATGTGATGAGCTTGGAACTTTTAAATAAAGGTCAGATAGATTTTGCTTCTGAACTCGGTAATTTCATAGTGCATTTTACTAAAAACAATATTCCGGTTTTGATAGAAATAGTAGAAGCATCCAAATTTCTCAAACAAAGTAACAAAGTGTTGAATATTCCTCAAGTAAACAGACTTTCTTACGCAAGATAAAATCTACAATATATAACCCAAAAAAACAGAAGCATTGCTTCTGTTTTTTTGTTTGCTTGACAAATCCAGAGAGAGTAGATTTAAGAAAATATTTGTTAACTAAAAATTCTTTCATCATGAAAAAGAAATTTAAATTACATTTAGAAATAGGCACTTTTTTTATTTGATATTAAATTTATTTTTTGATATGCTAGAGATATGAATATTGTAACTATGCCCAGAAATAAATATATGCAAATTTTAGATACTCAAGAAAAACTTCGGGGTGATTTGACTCGTTTGCAAAATATTGTCTATCACATTGCTCAAGATGAAATAAAACCTGAATATATAAAAAGACTTTCTAAGATTGAAAAAGGGCTATCTTTGGGTAAGGGTATGAAGTTTAAAAATAAAAATGAGGTAAAAAATTTCTTTAATTCTCTTTAATTATGGAAATTAATCAAAAAATAAATTTTGTTTTTTCTATAGAATTTAAAAAAATTCTTGAGAAAATGGCAAGAAAAGATAAATCAGGATTAAAGAAAATAGAAGACCAAGTATATAAAATAATTTCCAATCCATTTGTCGGCAAACCTCTTCGTAATGTTATAAAAAACTACCGTAGAGTTCATATTGGATCATTTGTTTTGGTTTATAAAATAGAAAATGAAGAGATAACTTTTGCCGATTATGACCACCACGATCGTATTTATAAAAAATACTCTTTTATTTAAAACTTAAAAAACTCTCAAAAAAATACAAGGCAAGACCTTGTATTTTTTTGATTAGGTTGACAAATCAAGAGAGAGAGAGTAGTTTTAAGAAAATATCTGTTCCAGATCTGCATTGTATGTCCAGATCTAAATTTTTTATTATGAAAACGATTGAATTTATTTTTTTTACTTGGGTTTTTTTTGGCATGATAGTTGCCATAATTTTTATTTTTGTGAAATACAAAAAGCCAAAAAAAATTCCAGAAGCCAACATGGAAAATTTTCGTTTTGTTAAATTTAAAGACTTATTCCCAGACGAATAATTCTCTAATCTCCAAAGCTGTTAGTCCTTCTCCTGAAAAATGGATAAATAGACAAAACCGCTTTGGGGATTTTTTGTTTGCATTTATTTTTATCTATATGTTACAATTTAATCATGTATAGATCGCTTATAAATCCAAAAGCTTTAGGGGAAGTAAGTAAAGACCTTGGACAAATTTTCTTTGCTTCAGTTTTTCTGGCAAGTTTGATGAGTAACGATATAAATTATTTTGTTGTGCTTCTTGGTCTGTTTTTGTCACTTTTATCTTGGTCGGGTTACATTATTACTAGAAAATATGAATAATTAATTATGAATACAAATATTATGGTAAATATATATATATTGGGAGCGTTAGTACTTATTGCGCTTTTTCTTCTCATTATAGCTGCGAAGAAAGGTAATCACGAAAAGTAAAAATAATAAATAGGACATACAGAAAAACAGAAGCCTTGCTTCTGTTTTTTTGTTTGCTTGACAAATCCAGAGAGAGAGAGTAGGTTGAAGAAGATATCGTTCACTTTTTTTTAAAAAAAATTGCGACATGAACAGAAAAAAATTTGATCTAGAAAATCTAGAGCTTGCTCTAGATTTTGCTGAGCTTCTAAGAAAGCTTGGCTTTGTAGTGAATATTTTTAAAGATAATGATTTAAATATCATTATCGAATGGGAAGAAGTCAAAGGTCAGCAATGACCTTTTTTTTATTTGACATTCATTTTTAATCTGCTAGTATGATGGGAGCTGCACTTTTGCGGTTTTTCTATTGCAAATTTATAGCAAGTGAGTTTATAAAATATATAGAATTTATTATAAGTCCGACAACAGTCGGATCCTGAGCGAAAAGCGAAGGATTAATCAGTCCGCCTTTGCATGAAGCTTCGGCGAGACGCAGTTAGTAGCTAGACCCCAACAACTGGTAATCGTATGTTGAGTTCTATCTAGTAATAACAAAAATATGGCAGAAGAATTTAAAAGAGACAAGCCACATATAAATGTGGGAACCATTGGTCATGTTGACCACGGTAAGACAACTTTAACAGCTGCAATTTTGCATGTGCTTAATTTAGCTGGTAAAACAGTTCGTCTTAGAGGAGTAGATCAAATTGATAATGCTCCAGAAGAAAAAGCTCGTGGTATTACGATAAATATTTCTCATAATGAGTATGCAACAGATGCACGACATTATGCACACATTGATGCTCCAGGACACGCTGACTACATAAAGAACATGATTACAGGTGCTGCTCAGATGGACGGTGCTATTCTTGTGGTTGCAGCTACTGACGGTGCTATGCCTCAGACTAGAGAACATGTATTACTTGCGAAGCAAGTCGGTGTGCCAAAGATGATTGTATTTTTGAACAAGTGCGATATGGTTGACGACAAAGACATGATAGACATGGTGGAAGAAGAAATCCGCGAACTCTTAACAAAGCAAGGTTTTGACGGCGTAGGGGCTCCTGTTATTCGTGGTTCTGCTTTGAAAGGCCTCGAAGCTACAACAGTTGATGACGAATGGGCAAAGAAAATTCTTGAGCTTACAAACGCACTTGACACTTACATCCCAGTTCCAGAACGCGACATATCAAAGCCTTTCCTTATGCCAGTAGAAGACATATTCTCTATCGAAGGCCGTGGCACAGTGGTTACAGGTAAAATCGAAAGAGGAGTAGTAAAGGTAGGTGAAGAAATCGAAATCGTTGGAATCAAAGCTACTCAAAAATCAGTTGTTACAGGTATTGAAATGTTTAACAAAAATTTGCAAGAAGGAATGGCTGGGGACAATGCTGGTATCCTTCTTCGTGGTTTAAAGAAAGAAGATATCACTCGTGGACAAGTGCTCTCTAAACCAGGTACCACTACTCCACACGACAATTTTACTTGTGAAATTTATGTTTTGAAAAAGGAAGAAGGTGGAAGACACACTCCTTTCTTCAAGGGTTACAAGCCTCAATTCTATATCCGAACTACAGATGTGACAGGAGATGTGACTCTAGCAGAAGGCACAGAGATGGTTATGCCTGGAGATACAGTGAAGATAACAGTTAAATTGGTTACTCCCGTGGCTCTTGAGGAACAACAGAGATTTGCTATTCGTGAAGGAGGCAAGACTGTTGGAGCAGGAGTTGTTACTAAAATACTAGGATAGATTTAGACCACATGTCGGACATAGGGACTAAAAAAAAGTTGCCCCTATGTCCGACATGTGGAACATATTTAAATTCATGGCAAACACAGAAACAAAAATAAAAAAGCCTGCCCGCAATGCTTCAAGCATAGCTAATGCAGGCGGGACAAAAGATACTACTGTAAAAGTTAGAACAAAGATCACGAAAGCAATCTCCAAGAAAGACAAGAAAGAAGATGGCAAAGTGGTTCTTCGTATCCGAGTCAGGGCTTATGAGAGCAAAATATTGGACGCTTCTGTAAAGCAGATCATAGACACCGCAGTCAGATACGATGCAGTCGTCGTGGGTCCTGTGCCATTGCCCACAGAGATCAAGAAATACACTGTGAATCGTGCATCTTTTGTTTATAAAAATGCACGAGAACAGTTTGAGATACGAGTACACAAGAGACTGATTGATATTATAAATCCGAATCCAAAAACAGTCGAAGCGCTGACAAACTTGTCTCTACCTTCTGGTGTGGACATAGATGTGAAAATGCTGTAAAGATAGACCACATGTCGGACTTGTGGTTTTCCACAAGTCCGACATGTGGACAGAAATTATGAAATTTATTTTGGGAACAAAAGTGAATATGATGGAGTATTTTTCTACTGAAGGAGAAGTATTTCCTGTAACAGTTGTAAACGCTGGTCCTACTGTGGTCACTCAAGTAAAGACAAAGGCAACAGATGGATACAATGCTGTACAAATTGGCTTCGGGACTAAAAATGCAAACAATTTGAGCAAAGCACTAAAAGGTCACCTAAAAGACCTTGGTAATTTTCGCTTCTTAAAAGAATTCAGACAAGACGCAGAGCCGACCTGTAAAGTTGGCGATAATTTTAATGTTGCTGATCTTTTTGAAGCAGGGGACAAACTTCAGGTTTCTAGTGTCTCAAAAGGTAAAGGTTTTCAAGGTGTTGTCAAACGCCATGGTTTCCATGGGGGGCCTCGCAGTCACGGACAAAAGCACTCTGAACGCGAACATGGATCTATCGGTGGAGGACTCCGAACACATGTGCCAAAAGGCATGCGTATGGCAGGGAGAATGGGTGGGGACAGGATCACTCAGAAAAATCTAAAAGTAATTTTCATAGACAAAGAAAACAATATTTTATTAATAAAAGGAGCAATTCCTGGACGACGAGGGTCTTTGGTTGAAATTTTTTCAAAATAATATGGAAGCAAAAATATACAATCAAAAAGGAATCTCTACTACGACAATTAGTTTGCCTTCCAAAGTTTTTTCTGCAAAATGGCGTGCTGACCTAGTGCACCAAGTAGTAGAAGGCATGCGAAGCAACAAACGCTCTGGTACCACAGATACCAAAGACCGAGGAGAAGTCCGCGGTGGAGGCAAGAAGCCTTGGAAACAAAAAGGCACTGGACGGGCTAGGCACGGTTCTTCTCGCTCGCCTATATGGGTAGGTGGAGGTGTGACCCACGGACCACTTGCAGAGAAAAACTACAAACGAAAGATCAGCAAGAGTATGCGTGCACAGGCATTATTTTCTGTACTTTCAAAGAAGATGAAAGATGGAGAAATTATTTTTGTGGATTCTCTAGCTATGTCTAAAATTAGCACTAAATCCGGAGTTGATGTTATGAAAAGTTTAGCAAAAGCTGGTGGTTGGAGCAAAGGTTCTTTTTTGGTAGCTACTTCAAAGAAACCTAGAATCCTCACAGCTCTGTACGGACGCAACGAAAAAGCAGAAAAGAGTTACCGAAATATCCCAGCTCTTGATATAGTTTTCTTAAAGAATTTAAATCCACTGGATGTCCTGAACCATAAGTACCTTTTAATAGAAAATCCGGAAGAGAGTGTAAAGTTTTTTGAATCGAGAGGCTGAAAATTCCCCTCTTGAGGGGTGCCGAAGGCGGGGTGGATAAAACACTTCCACCTCCCCCTAAAGGGTACTCCTCAAGAGGAGAATAAAACAACAATATGACAATAATAATTACAAAAATAATAAAGAACCCGAGAATTACAGAAAAAGCATCTGGTGCTGCAGAGGCAAATGTTTACACTTTTGATGTGACTGCAAATGCAAATAAGACAGAAATCAAGAAAGCTATTTTTGCTTTATACAAAATGAAGCCAGTAAAAGTAAATGTGCTAACAGTGCCAAAGAAAAACATAGTCGTTCGTGGCAAGAAAGGGGTAAAACAAGGTGGCAAAAAAGCACTTATATATTTAAAAAAGGGCGATAAGATAGAAGTTTTATAATAAAAGACCCCAAAGCCTTGCTTAGGGAGCTCCCTAAGCAAGGCTTTGGGAACAAAAACAATGAAATCATATAAACCTACAAGTAAATCAAGACGGGGAATGACAAATGTGACCTACCGTGGAGTTCTGACAAAATCAGAACCTACAAAGTCTCTTACTCATGGGTTCAAGCGTTCTGTCGGACGAAACAATGCTGGACGGATAACTATGAGACACAAGGGTGGGGGACACAAGCGACTTTTCCGAGAGATTGATTTCTTGTATAACAAAAAAGAAATCCCTGCAAAGATAACTTCTGTAGAATACGACCCAAACCGTGGTGCATTTATCGGCCTCGCAGTTTATAAAGACGGCGAAAAGAGATATGTCATTCTTCCAAAGAGTGTTGTGCCAGGGGACACATTTATAGTTTCTCCAAATGCACCACTTATGCCGAGCAATAGACTACCACTGAAGAATATTCCCGTAGGAACATTTGTTTACAATATAGAGCTCAAGCCTATGGGCGGTGCAAAGGTAGCCCGCGGAGCTGGAATATTTGCTCAAGTTGTGGCAAATGCAGACGGGCAGACAAACATAAAGATGCCTTCTACCGAAGTCAGGAAAGTGAACGAGAACTGTTACGCTTGCGTAGGTACTGTATCAAACGAAGAACGACATTTGGAAAACTATGGTAAAGCTGGACGCAGTCGTTGGAAGGGAATCCGTCCTCGAGTGCGTGGTAGTGCCATGAACCCAGTGGATCACCCATATGGTGGAGGTGAAGGCAGGCAAGGACGCGGAACAAAGAGACCAAAAACTATGTGGGGTAAAGTCACCGGAGGCCGAAAGACCCGCAGTCCAAAGAAGTATTCAAATGTATTCATCGTCTCCCGCCGAAAAGTCGGCAAGAACAAAAAAGGAAATTAAGAAAGATTTTCTAAAATATTTTCCTTGCTAATAATTTGTATTTTGTTTGTTCCGTATGTTTCTATAAATTGAGAAGGAATGACAATTTTTTTGTTGTCGGTGTATTTGCACTCAAATAATCTGTATTCTTCTCCTGTGCGATATTCTTCTATAAAGTCTATTTCATTGCCACTTTTGTTACGCCAGTAATAGACGGTATTTTTTATACTTTGATAGCTCCGTTGTTTCATTTTTTCTGCTATGAAAAAGTTTTCAAATACATGACCCTTGTCTTTCCTAAATTCAGGCATATTGTAATTTTGAAGTAAGGTATTTAGAATTCCAGTATCAAAGAAATATATCTTATTCATAAGCTTTATCTCATCTCTTTTTCTTTTTGTAAGCGGAGGAAGTTTGAATATTATAAAGGCTTTCTCTAATATCTCTATATAAGACCTGACTGTATCTCTGCTAGTTTCAGCTTTTTCAGCAATTTCAGAATAGGATACAAGTTGTCCTACTTGTAGTGCGAGTAACCTCAATATCTTTTTTAATATTTCGGGCTTGCGGACTCCTTCATATGAAAGAATGTCTTTATATAAATAATCATTTGTAATTTTCTCTAGCAAGTCTTCTCTATTATTATTTTCAAAAACTACTTCAGGATATGTGCCGTAAGTTAGAAAGAAATCAAGAAGTCTGTTTGTTTCTAAAGTACCAAAGCTATCAGTCAGCTCCGCCATAGAAAAAGGATATAAATGAAATTCCCAGTTTCTACCTGTTAATGGTTCGTTTATTTTATTTGCCAAGTCAAAAGAACTCGATCCTGTGGCAATGATTTGCATATCTGGAAAGTTATCTATTAGTAGTTTCAAGCTTGTCCCTATATTGTGTATTTTTTGTGCTTCATCTAGTATTACAAGCTTCGCATCGCCCAAGAACTTTTTCATCTCGGTAGATGTTTTATTTGTTAATGCTCTAGCTACATCTGGCTCCTCACAAGAAAAATATTTACCACCGTATTCTCTTATTAGTTTTTTTACCAAAGTAGTTTTACCCACTCTTCTTGGACCATAGAGTATTACAACCCTACCATCAAACAACTTTTCTTTAATTTTTAATTCAATTATTCTATTGATTTCTTTCATATACTCTAATATACATAAAGTAGCTACTTTATGCAACTCTACTATACAAAAAGTAGTTACTTTGTGTAAAAGAAGAAAATAAACTAAAAGTCGGCAAGAACAAAAAAGGATAATAATTTTAAAAATAATCAAGAAAAAACAAAAAACTCCCTTCGGAGTTTTTTGTTGACATGAGTATAGCAACTTTGCTATACTATATTTGATGTAGTAATTGTAAATTTGATATAAAGATATTATAATAATGTTTAGATGGAAAAGAGATATACAGCATTGTTTCTCGATGATGTAAAAAAGATGTTGAATTCTATGCCTGAGGCGGATCGTGCTAAAGCAACAGCTGCCATCACAGCAATGAAGGAGGGACACTTTGAGCTTGTAGAAACAAAAATTCTTCGAACCCCTATTCGCGAACTTAAAATAAAAAAGTACAGATTCGTATTTTTTATACAGCAAGAATTTCTATATTTTATTCACACATTTATCAAACAAAGTGCAAGAACACCCAAAAAGGAAATAGAATATGCAGAAAAGATATATAAAAGAATTATAAAAATTTAATTTAATAAAAAATATATGAAAAAAATAAAAGCAGGGAAAAATAAAATATTGAAGCTATATACATTTGATGAGGTTTTTGCTAAGAGTTTTAAATCTGAAGCATTTCAGGGCTCTTATAATGAAGAACTTGCTCGTTTAAAGCTTTCAAATCAAATAAAACATATTCGGCTAGAAAAGGATTTGACACAAAAGGATCTTGCAGGTAAAGCTCAGATGCCTCAGTCTGTTATTGCTAGAATTGAAAGCGGAACTCACAGTTTTTCCATAGGTACGCTCAATAGGATTGCAAGGGTATTTAATAAGGAATTAGAGTTAGTTTAAAATAAAAAATCTCTCATCTGAGAGATTTTTTATTTGCAAAGTTATCCCCACCTCACTCCTCTTTTTTCTCACAAGTAAAAGTTGTATAATATATTAGTTTCTACTTAATTAAATTTAAAAAATTAAGAGGAGAAAATAAATAAAAATATGGTCAAAAGGGTTCTAAAGAAAAAAGTATCTTTTCTCTCTTCACCCCTTACATCCAAAATATATTACAACCAGCAGGTCATGAACTAGTAGCTATATTCTCTTTACCTAATACAAATCAAACTGCTAGTGTCATCAACACAATCAAACCACCCCATCCTCTTCCACCACCTCGTCCTCAAGCGACACTCCTCCAAAACTCGGAGGAGAAGAATCAACTCCCCTCCTTGTGGAGGAGGGGCAGGGGGAGGTGATGCTACTGAACCAGAAATAGAAATTATAGAAGTTACAGGTGATGAGGCAACGCCACAAGAAATTCCTGCAACAGAGCCCGCACCAATAGAAGAGAATTTATAGATTTTGGAAGAAAGCCATTTTATGGTATAATGTTTTTATGAAGAAAATGTCAACAAAACTTATTAGTGTAGTATACGAACCTTCGGAAGAAGGGGGGTATGTCGCATATGCTCCAAGTTTGCCTGGTTGCAATACTCAAGGGGATTCTTTAGAAGAAGCAGAAAGAAATATCACTGAAGCAATTGAACTTTATCTAGAAGAATTGAGTGAAGTTGGGGATATTCAGCCACAAAAAGCGTCTCCGCTTATTGGCGCAGTACTCGTATATGCCTAAACTTCCTATATTTACTGATAAAGAAATCATTTCTTTGCTTGAACAAAATGGCTTTCTTTTTTCCAGACAAAAGGGTAGTCATAAAATTTTCCGTAAAAATGGCTTTCCGCCGATCTCTGTACCTTGCCATGGAAGAGTACTAAAGAAAGGTCTTACTGCTCGTATTTTAAAAGATTCTGGTATTGATTATTCAACTTAAAATAATTTGACATTTCGCTCCCATATTTGCTAGTATGGAGCTTAAGCTCGTTAGAGCTTTTTCTTATAGAAAATATAAATATACATGACACGGTCAATCAAAAAAGGAATAAATATTGACGAGAGGCTACTTAAAAAAATAGCTGGTAAAAATCCGTTAAATACTGAAATCATAAAGACTTGGAAAAGAGCTGCTGTTATTTCTCCAGAGATGGTAGGTTTTTCGTTTGGAGTTTATAATGGCAAGGTGCATATAGCAGTACTAGCGACCGAAGACATGGTGGGGCACAGACTGGGTGAATTTTCTCCTACAAAGAAATTTACAAAGCACGGAGGCAAGATGCAGAAAGAACTTGAACAAAAGAAGAAAGAAGCTGAAATAACCCAAGCAAAAACTGCGACAGCTGCAGCCATACCGGGAGCGAAGAAGAAATAAATCACCTCACCCCAACCCTCTCCTTAAAAAAGGAGAGGGGGAAGATGAAAAAATAATTATAAAAAAACATGAAAGCATTTTTAAAAAATTACAGACAATCACCCAGAAAAGTTCGGCTCGTTGCTGACCTCGTAAAAGGGAAAAGTATAGACGAGGCAGTGGTGGCACTAGACTTTTTGGCGAAGCGGGCAGGAATGCCTATCAAGAAACTCATAGAAAGTGCAGTTGCAAATGCAAAACAAACAGGCGCGGAGAGGGAAAATCTCTTTATCAAAGAAATTTGCGTTGACAAGGGCATAGTCATGAAGCGTATGATGCCCAGAGCCATGGGAAGAGGGGCGAGAATCAACAAGCGTACAAGTCATGTGACGCTTGTTCTTGGAGAACAAGCAGTTAAAAGTATAAAGTCGAAAGTTAAAAGTAAGAAACTAGTCCCTAGCACCTAATTCATTTTATGTCAAAAATAGTTCACCCATATGCACATAGATTAGTAATACTAGAAATCAAAAGACTACAAGATTCATCATAAAGACTTCACGACCAGGAATGATTATAGGTAGGACTGGTGAAGGGGCTACAAAGCTCAAGGCAGATATTCTTAAAAAAATGGAAAAATTAGAACTTCCAAAAGCTGAAGATTTTAAATTAGAAATAGTAGAGGTAACAAATCCAGAAGCAGATGCTGCTATAGTGGCCTATATGATAGCAGAAGGACTAGAAAAACGAATGCCGTATCGCCGAGTAATAAAGCAAGTAATAGAAAAAGTAATGCAAGCTCAGGGAGTGGAAGGAGCGAGAATTGTGCTCGGGGGAAGACTCGGTGGAGCTGAAATTGCTCGGACGGAAGAGCTGAAAAGAGGAAGTATTCCACTTCAGACTTTCCGTGCGGATATTGATTTCAAACGAGAACGAGCAAACCTAGCGTACGGAGTGATCGGTATCAAGGTGTGGATTTATAGAGGTAAAATATTCGCTAAGAAATAAAAGAAATAAAATATTATGTTTATTCCAAAAAAAGTAAAATTCAGAAAGTGGCAGGTTGGACGAGTAAATCCAAAGGCTTTTACTGCTGACACCAGAGGCACAAAGCTTTCTTTTGGTTCTTTTGGATTAAAAGCTGAAAGTCAGGCACGAGTAAAATCAAACCAACTAGAAGCTTCTAGAAAAGTTATCTCTCGTACACTCACCAAAGCTGGCAAATATTGGGTGCGTATTTTCCCTGACCGACCTTTTACTCAAAAAGCAGCTCAGATGGGTATGGGAAAGGGTAAAGGCGACCCACAAGGTTATTGTTTTGAAGTTTTACCGGGGCGTATTATATTTGAAGTTGACGGAGTGGATGAGAAGATAGCTCGTGAAGCACTTCGCAAAGCAGGCAGTAAATTGCCAGTAAAGACCCGTATCGTAGCTAGAGTTAATAAATAATTCACCTCACCCCAACCCTCTCCTTAAAAAGGAGAGGGGGACACAAAAAACAATGACAAAGAAAAAAGACAATTTAAAAGAAAGTGATAAAGAAGAATTGAAGACAAAATTAGTTGCTTTGACAGAGAGCCTCAGAGTATTGCGTTTTAATACACAAGGTTCAAAGTCAAAGAATGTGAAAGAAGAAGCGACTATAAAAAAAGACATAGCTAGAATAATGACTGCGATAAAGGCAAAAAAGTAGAAAGTTATAAAGTTTGTAAAGTTATAATGTAAATACATGAAAACAAGAACAGAAAAAAAAGAAATAGAAGAGAAGAACAAAAGCACATTAAAAGGTGTAGTTGTTTCTGACAAGATGAACAAGACAGTAGTAGTCTCTGTATCACGCTTTATCAAACATCCAAAATACGGCAAGTTCTACAAAGTGAGTAAGAAGTATAAAGCACATGATGAAGATAATAAATACAAGACAGGCGACATCGTAGAGATCGTAGAAACTAGACCGATTTCAAAAGATAAAAGATTTAAAGTAATTATATGATTCAACCACAAACAATAGTAAAAATAACAGACAATGCAGGGGGTACCGTCGGACAGGTATTCAAGGTTCTTGGAAGTTCAAAGAAAAGATACGCTAGTATCGGTGAACTCGTTGTTATTACTGTAAAGGTGGCTTCACCTCGAAAGGGAGTCAAGAAGAAAGATGTGCATCAAGCTGTGGTAGTGCGAACTCGTGCTGCATACCGTAGAAAAGATGGCTCATATATTCGTTTTGATGACAATGCTGTGGTAATACTAGAAAAAGGCAAGATGGATCCAAAAGCAGGGCGTGTGTTCGGACCGATGCCGAGAGAGTTGGCGGAAAAAGGTTTTCAAAAGATAATTTCTTTAGCACCTGAAGTTATATAATAGAGCCACATGTCGGACTTGTGGACAGAAGTTAAATTAGTCCACAAGTCCGACATGTGGTGCAAAATAAAAATATGAAATTAAAAAAAGGAGACAATATAATAATGATAGCTGGTAAAGACAAAGGAAAGAAAGGAAAAATTACTAAAGCAATACCTACTGAAAACAAAGTAGTAGTAGAAGGTATAAACATGATGAAGAAGCATCAGCGACCTAGAAAGTCGGGGGAAAAAGGTAGTGTCATAAATATGGCTATGCCTGTGCATGCTTCAAATGCTAAAAAATTAAATTAAATTATATGAAACATTTAACTGTAAAAGAAAAAGAAGCTGAAACATTTGGAAAAATGAAAGACGCCTTTCATTTCAAAAATAAAATGGCTACCCCACGACTAGTAAAAGTCGTGATAAATGTCGGTACAGGTACAGCTATCAAGAAAGACAAGAACAAAAACGACCAAGTGGCCGATAGACTTGCAAAGATCACTGGGCAGAAACCGACAAAAAAAGGGGCAAAGAAATCTATCGCTTCTTTCAAAGTTCGCCAAGGTGACCCTATCGGGGTGGTGGTGACTCTTCGTGGAGCTCGTATGTATGCATTTCTAGAAAAGCTCATCAATATAGCTCTTCCTCGAACAAAAGACTTTCGTGGGATAAACCTCTCTACAGTAGATGCTATCGGTAACCTGACTATGGGTATAAAAGAACACACCATCTTCCCAGAAACAGCTGATGAAGATGTAAAAGATATTTTCGGTTTAGCTATCACCCTCGTCTCTACTGCAAAAACAAAGCCCGAAGGCTTAGCCTTCTTTGAACTCCTCGGCATGCCTTTCAAGAAAGAAGACGAAAAGAAGAAGAAATAGAAAATAGAATTTTTATGAGAGATATTTCAAAATATCAGTAGTACTGCTACTAGTATTTGACAAAATATGAGTATCTGCTATACTCGTATTATATGAATGAATATATAAAAAGAACATATAATATAAGCTCTTTAGTATCAAAAGGAGTAGTTTTAGTGATATATGGACCACGGAGAGCAGGTAAAACAACATTATTTAAACATTACACAAAAGATCTTTCTGTGCCTTATTTGGTTGATTCTGGTGATAATATAACTGTTCAAGAGATATTAGGTTCAGGTGATACAAAACGGATATTAAATCGTGTAGAAGGTCTTTCTATATATATCATAGATGAAGCACAAAATGTGCCAAATATTGGATTAGGGTTGAAAATAATGATAGATGCACGCCCAGATTTGATTGTCATTGCAACTGGCTCTAGTTCTTTTGATTTGGCAAACAAAATAGGAGAACCATTAGTTGGCAGGAGAGAGCTTATTACATTATATCCGTTTGGTTTGCAAGAATTAGCCAAACAATTTCCGCGTCACGAAATAGAAGATAACTTAAATACTTTACTAGTGTATGGATTGTATCCTCAAATTTACACAGCAAAATCAACTTTTGAAAAAGAATCAAAATTAAAAGAAATTGTTGAAGGATATTTATTGAAAGATATATTTGCACTAGAAAAAATAAAAGCACCATCACAATTATTTCATTTAATAAAATTACTTGCTCAATATATTGGGCAACCAGTATCATCATCAAAATTAGCTAGTGAAGTAGGTTTAAATCAGAAAACAGTTGAAAGATATTTAAATCTATTAGAGAAAACTTTTGTTATTCATAAAGTGTTACCTTTTTCAAATAAATTGAGTAAAAGCTTGAAATTTAAACCAAAATACTATTTTTATGATACCGGAATACGCAATGCAATAATTGGTAATTTTACAGAAGCGAGTACTCGTGCTGATAGGGGACAATTATGGGAGAATTTTTGTTATATGGAAAGAATAAAGAAAAATTCATATGAAAGATTATCTCATCCAGAATATTATTTTTATCAATCGTATGAGAATGGGAAAGAAATAGATATTATAGAGGAGTACAATGGATATAAAGCTTTTGAATGTAAATGGAATTTTACTAGAGATATTGTGTCTCTTTCTGAATGGGACAAAGCATATCCAGATTCACCTATACAAATTATCACTAAAGATAATTATTTTGATTTTTTAATATAATTTTATATTTAAGCAAATTCTTTTTCAAGTTTTTTATATCCTAATTTTTCTGCTGCTGCTAGATAATCCCTGTATTGAGTAGAACCAGGCCCCCAAACATCAAGTTTATCTTCAAGATTTTTCTTTATTAATTTTTTTACTTCATCCATTTTCATAAATTCTTCTTCTGTTATTATGTTTAGTTCTTTTACAGATTTAAGTTCATCTAGAAATTCAGGAGCTCCAGCCCCCCAAACATAAAGTTTATCGAATAATAATTTTTTTACATGCTCTTGTACTTTCTCTAATTTTACAAAATCCTCTCTTTTTATTAAGTTCATTTCTTCGTAGGATTTAAGTTCATCTAGAAATTCAGGAGCTCCAGCCCCCCAAACATAAAGTTTATCGAATAATTTTTTTTCAGACACATTCTCTTTGTTTATTTTAATTTTTGGTTGATTTTCTAATTTCATAACATAATTTTTTAATTATTAATAATCTATATAATAACATTTAAATTTGACTCTTGTAAAGCAATCTGCTAGTATAGGACCCAAGGGAATAGAGTTTTAATCAATCCACTTTTCTCCTTTGCGATCCCTAAAAAAAGGGGTTTTGAAGAAAAAAAGTGAGATATTGTAAGACTTTTATTTTCTTAATTTACTTGTCCCGTTAGAAAATTATGGGGACATTAAAAAATCACTAGTCATTATTATTTAATTTTCTAATGGGATGGCAAAAACATCAGTTATAGCAAGAAGTAAAAAGACACCAAAGTTTTCAACTCGGCAGAAGAACCGTTGTTTTCGTTGTGGCCGAGGAAAAGGCTTTATGCGAGATTTCGGACTTTGTCGTATCTGTTTCCGAGAACAAGCAAACGAAGGTAATTTACCAGGAGTAAGAAAGTCTAGTTGGTAAAATTTTATGGATTCAATATCAAACATGATAATAAGTATAAAGAATGGAGGTAAAGCAGGAAAAGAAACTGTTGTTTTACCTTATTCTAAATTAAAAAATGCTATAGCGTTGTGCCTCCAAAAAGAAGGTTACATATCTAGTGTTGCAAAAAAAGCAAAGAAAGGCCAGCCAGTTCTAGAACTCGGACTTATCTACAATGGCAAGGCTCCAAAAATTACAGAAGTAGAAAGAGTTTCAAAACTATCTCGCCGTGTATATTTTGGGATGAAAGATATTAATACCGTGAGAAATGGATCTGGGCTTTTAGTTCTCTCTACACCAAAAGGAATACTTTCAGGACGTGAAGCGAGAAAAGAACAAGTCGGTGGGGAAGCGTTGTTTAAAATGTGGTAGAATACGACCACATGTCGGACTTGTGGTGCCCACAAGTCCGACATGTGGACAATAAATAAAAAATTTATGTCAAGAATTGGAAAAAAAGAAATAACAATACCAGCAGGAATAAAAGTCACCAAAGTAGGGGGTGTTCTGACTGTATCCGGCAAGAACGGCTCTATCAGTAAAATATTTCGAGACGATATCACGATTACCATTACCGACAAAACAATAACTCTCAATATTCAAAGAAACGATAAATTTTCAAAATCACTTTGGGGTACTTATGCTTCTCATATAAACAACATGATCAAGGGAGTAGAAACTCCATATATAAAGAAGCTTATATTGGAAGGAGTTGGATTCAAATCTGAAGTAAAAATTGACGGTCAGCGTAAAGAATTTCACTTTGCGTTAGGATTCTCTCACCCAGTTATCGTAAAAATTCCAGAAGGTATCACTGCTACAGCAGAAAAGAACAATATCACTATCACAGGTATAGACAAAGAATTAGTAGGAAGCTTTGCAGCATCTGTTCGTGCACTCAAGAAGCCAGAACCATACAAAGGTAAGGGTATGCGTTATGAAGATGAAGTTATCAGACGCAAGGCTGGGAAGAAGATTACATAGAGACCACATGTCGGACTTGTGGACAGAAATAAATTAGCCCACAAGTCCGACATGTGGTACAAAGTATAAAAAAAACATGCAAAACAAACAAGACAAAAGAATAAGACTAAAAGCAAAAATCAGAGCACGAGTGAGTGGGACAGCTGTTCGTCCGCGTTTGTCTGTGTTCCGCTCAAACAAATTTATCTATGCTCAGCTTATTGACGACACTACAAATAAAACTCTAGCAGAAGCTAGTGATATAAAAGTAGCAAAAGGCGTAAAAACTGAAAGAGCAAAACAAGTAGGCGAGGCTATAGCAGAAAAAGCACAAGCACTGAAAATAGCTACTGTTGTTTTCGACCGAAATGGATTTAAATATACTGGACGTGTAAAATTAGTAGCAGATGCTGCGAGAGGTGCAGGTCTCAAGTTTTAATAAAATTTATGGAAAAAACAAACGAAAAAAAGAATACACGCAGAGGAAGTTCTTTTGGACGACCAAAGCCAGAATTTGACCAGAAAATATTAGACATTCGCCGTGTGACTCGTGTGGTGGCTGGAGGACGCCGTTTTTCTTTTTCTGTTGCACTTATTGCGGGAGATAAAAAAGGTGGTATAGGACTCGGCCTCGGGAAAGCAGGAGACACATCGCTGGCTATCAATAAAGCTCTCCGAAATGCAAAGAAGAATATGGTGAAACTAAAACTCACCAAGACTTCATCTATCCCACACCTTGTATCTGCTAAGTTCTCAAGTTCTTCTGTTATGATCATGCCAAACAAGGGTCGTGGACTCGTAGCAGGATCAGTGCTTCGTGACATAGCAAAACTAGCTGGTATCAAAGACATAACAGGAAAAATACTCTCAAAGAGTAAAAACAAATTGAATAATGCAAAGGCTGTCATGTCTGCACTTTCTTCTATCTCTACAAAATACTCAAAGCCAGTTCCTGAGACAGTAGTTCTAGCAGGTAAAGAAGTCAGTCCAGATAAATTAGAAATTACGAGTTAAGAATTTCAAATTAGAACCATGCAAATACATAATTTAAAAAGAAAAAATAAGAACAAAAAAGACCGACTCATAGGCCGTGGTGGAAAGCACGCAAAGACTGCAGGTCGAGGAGGCAAGGGTCAGACAGCTCGTGCTGGTAACAAACGCCGTCCAGAACTTCGTGATATTATTAAAAAACTTCCAAAATTAAGAGGTTATCAATTTAAGTCTGTAAAAACTCCTTTTATAATATCTAAAGATAAAGTCCTTTCTATGGATGGAAAGCTAGAAACATATGCTCTTATCAGAAAGCGTCTTGGTATTAAAGGAAGGCATATTAAAATAAAATAAATATGCAAAATTTTTTTAAGAAAATAAAACTCGTTTGGACAGATAGAACTTTGAGAAACAGAGTCTTGTTTGTCGTGGGGGCACTGTTTGTTTTTCGTTTACTTTCTGCTATTCCTATTCCTGGGATAGATACCCTTGCCCTAAATCGTTTCTTGTCAAACAATCAATTCTTTGGAATTTTGAACATATTCTCTGGAGGTGGACTCTCAAACCTGTCTATCATCATGCTCGGAGTAGGACCGTATATTACAGGTTCTATTATTATGCAACTACTCACTATCATGGTGCCTGCACTCAAAAAGATTTATCATGAAGAAGGTGAAGCGGGACGAAAGAAATTTACTCAGTATTCCAGACTACTCACTGTGCCACTAGCTGCTATACAGGGATTCAGTCTCTTGGCTATACTTGAAACTCAGGGTATTCTCGTAAATTTGACTGCATTCGATAGAATTACAAATTTGGTGATCGTGGTTGCTGGTGCAATACTGACTATGTGGCTCGGCGAGCTCATGTCAGAGTTTGGTATCGGCAATGGTGTATCTCTCATAATATTTGCTGGTATCGTCTCTGCTCTTCCTACTGAAATCAGTCAATTACTCTTTACTTTTGATCCTTCTCAGATTCCACTATATATTTTATTTGTAGCGTTGAGTCTATTGGTTATAGCGGGGGTAGTAGTGGTAACAGAAGCAGAGCGTCCTATACCTGTAACCTATGCAAAGCGTGTTCGTGGAGCAAAGATGTATGGCGGGGGGACTACATATCTACCACTTCGTGTGAATCAAGCTGGAGTTATCCCTATCATTTTTGCATTGTCTATTTTGCTTTTCCCTCAGCTTATTGGTAACTTCCTAGCTACTTCTACAAACGCTACTTTAATAAAAATATCTACTGCTTTGGTTTCTTTTTCTCAAACATCAGTATTGTATGTACTTCAGAATATATATCAAAGGTTCTCAGTCGCATCACTCTCCTCGGGGCAGTGTTCCTTGGATTCATCGCAGTCTTGCCACTCGTGATGCGAGCAGCGACAGGTATCACCGCTATCGCCCTTGGCGGTACGGCACTGCTCATCGTGGTGTCTGTGGTCCTTGACTTGATAAAAAAAGTAGATGCTCAGGTATCTATGAGAGAATACTAAAATTAGGTTCTAGTTTCTAGGGCTAGGTTTCGAGGGTTGGTTTTGTATTCTTCAATAGCTTTTAAAATATCTTCTGTAACTTTAGGAATAGTCTGATTACCATTTATGATTTTCATCAATCCTAGTTTTTGATAATATTTTACTGTTTTCCAAACTTGGTCTTTATGCCACTTTATCCTTTTTTTAATATAGATAGTGTCGTCTGTATTTCTCTGACGAGCAGTAGATCTTTTGATTACTTCTTTGTCCGGTAGACTTATATAAAACACAAGTATTTTTTCTTTATTAGTATACATTATTTTTTTAAATAACTGTGCTTCTGGTTTAAGCCTACCTCCCAATAAAAGCAAATCCTTACCTTTTGATTTGTTTTTTATTTCTTTAATTAGAAATTTTTGTAACAGTACTGTAGGCAATGGTTTGCCTTTTCCTGCAGTACGCCTGGCCCACTCTCCATTCTCACTTTTTTCTTTTAAAAGTTTCCTAGTGTATGTTCCAGTTTCAACTAGTTGTAATGGATATTTTTTCTTTAGTATTGCTGCCTGTGTATCTTTTCCAGAAGCTATCATCCCAAGGAGCACTATATTAAATCCAAGTTTTTTCATAATAAAGCCATTCTATTATAAAACCCTTGATTATTCAAGTGATATTTTATATAATGAACATATTATGCAAAGTCAAACTATAGTATTTTTTGGAATAGCGGGGTCTGGTAAAGGGACTCAGATGGATTTATTAAGAGACTTTTTAAAAGAAAAAGATGTAAAAGAGTGTTTAAAGATAGGACCTGGCACAGGTTTTAGAAAAATTCTAGACACTGAAAGCTATACTGCAAACCTAATCAGAGACAGTTTGCTCCGAGGGGAGCTTCAGCCAGACTTTTTGACCAATTCTTTAGTGGCAAATGATTTAATAGCTCACCTAACTATAGACAAACACCTTTTAGTAGATGGTTATCCTCGCACAGTTGTTCAAGCTCAAACTTTTGAATCCATGATGAAGTTTTACAAGAGAAGAAATGTAAAAATTATTTATATCAAAGTAGGAAAACCCGAAGCCATAGAACGCAGTCTCTCTCGAGGCAGAGAAGATGACACCAGAGACAGTATTGCAAAAAGGTTTGATGAATATGAAGACAATGTTTTGCCAGCTATGGCATTGAAATTCTAATTAATATATTTTAAAAATTTTCTTATGAATGATGAAACGATAATAATATCTCTCGGTGGTTCACTCATCATTCCAGAGGAAATAGACAAGGATTTTTTGAAAAAATTTAAATCTTTAATACTTTCTCATGTAGAAAAAGGCAAAAAGTTTGTGATTATAACAGGTGGGGGAAAGATATGCAGGAAGTATCAAGATGTAATAAAAAATTTAAAGAAAATAAATGATTCTGAATTAGATTGGCTTGGTATTTATTCAACTCGTTTCAATGCTGAATTTATAAAAATTCTATTTGGTGAATTAGCTGAACAAGAAATAATCTTGGACCCCACTATACCTATTTTCTCAAACAAACCAATTATTCTCTCAGGTGGTTGGAAGCCTGGATGGAGCACTGATTATGTGGCGGTTATGTTGGGCAGGCAATTAGGCTCTAAGAAAATAATAAATTTATCAAACACAGACTATGTGTATGACGCAGATCCAAAAATAAATCCAGATGCGAAAAAGATAGAGAAAATTTCTTGGGCAGATTATCGTGCACTTATACCAGCAGAATGGAATCCGGGGCTTAATTCTCCTTTTGACCCTATAGCATCAAAGATGGCACAAGAACATGGATTGGAAGTAGCCATCATGAACGGCAAGCCTATAGAAAACCTAGCAAATTATTTAGACGGAAAAGAATTCTTGGGGACAACTATTAGTTAAAATTCCCCTCTTGAGGGGTGCCCCGATGAACATCGGGACGGGGTGGATAAATACTTCCACTTCCCCCTAAAGGGTACTCCGAAAGTGTGAGAATAAACACAAATGAGCATCATAATAAAAACAAAAGAACAAATAGAAATTCTCAGAGAAGGAGGCAGACATTTGTCAGAAGTATTGCATAAAGTCAAAGATATTATAAAACCAGGTATTTCTACTTATGAATTAGATAAATATGCAGAGAAGTTGATAAGAGAATATGGCGACGAGCCAGCTTTTTTAAATTATAAACCAGAGGGAGCAAAAGTTTCATTTCCAGCTAGCTTGTGTGTGTCAGTGAACGAAGAAGTGGTGCACGGCATTCCAAAAAAAGACAAAATTTTAAAAGAAGGTGACATAGTATCTATTGATTTGGGTTTAAAACATAAAGGACTTTTTACTGATATGGCAATGACTGTGGCAGTGGGAAATATAAGTGAGCAAATTAAAAAACTCTTGGCGATAACAGAGCAAGCTTTGCAAGTGGGGATACATAATGCTGTAGTGGGCAATAGAGTGGGGGATATAGGTTTTGCTATAGAAAATTTTGTGCATTCTAAACATTTGCAAAAAGAAAATTATGGCATCGTAGAAGTCCTCTCTGGACACGGGGTGGGTGTAGCTATACACGAAGACCCATATATCCCAAACTTCGGCAAAGCAAACACAGGAGAGAAAATAAAAGCAGGCATGGTAGTGGCAATAGAGCCTATGCTGAACATGGGAACCAAAAATGTCACCCTCGACAAAGACGGTTACACATTTCACACTGCAGACCGTAAACACAGTGCGCATTTTGAACATACTATTCTCATAACAGAAGATGGCCCAGAGATTCTAACTCAAAATTAATTTTTGTTGTATAATTAAACAATGCAAGGAATTCGAGAATCGTTCTTAAAAGGATTACCTAAATTTAAAACTCCAGAAGAAGAGCTTTCTTATTTGCGTGCACATATTTCTAAGAAGGAACAAGAGCTCATAGACCGTGGGCACTTTGAACATGCAAATGCAAATGCACTTCGAGAGACAGTTTCAGAATATAAAGATATACCGATAGGAGAAGTAATACACAAAGAAAACAGAATGACAGAAGATGATCAAGAAGGCATAGTGCTCAAGCTTGTTCCCGAGAGCCACGATGTGATTATGGAGGAATTGCTCGGACTTGTCATAACCAAGGGTATTAGGAATGCACTCGAAGTAGTAGCAAAGATGGAAAGCCCGCATATAGATGATGATTTTCACAGACTTCTCATTCAGTATCTAAAATCAGGACAAATGATAACAGATCTAAAAGATGGCACGCCTCTATACAAATCTTTAAACATGACATTGTTTGAAGTTACTCTTCCGCCATCAGACAATGAAGGAGATAAGGCAAAAGGGTTCAAAGAATTTATAGGAGGCATGGAGCAGTTCTATGCGGGTATGATGTCTATAGCCGAAGATAAGAGAAATGAAAAAGAGAATTATTTTACCCTTGAAGTAGCACTCAGTAATGAGAGCGATGAAGTAGTAGTGTATGTGGCTATCCCAAACAAACACATCTCTCTTTTTGAAAAACAAATCATGGCATATTATCACAATGCTAAAATAAACGAGGTTACAAATGACTACAATGTATTCAATGAAGGTGGAGGCTCTGCTGGTGCGTATGCTACTCTCTCCGAGAGGGTGGTGTTGCCTATCAAGACTTATGAGAATATAGATCACGACCCGATGAACACTATCCTCAATGTATTTTCAAAGCTGAAGACTACAGGAGAAGGTGCTGCTATACAGCTCACGATAGTGCCAGCAGGGGATAAATTTATAAATGAATTTCATATGATACTCGACGACATAAAAGATGGCATGTCTGTAAAGCATGCGTCGGACAATTTCTATAAATTTCATAAAGCATTTTGGAGTGCAGGCAAGAGTTTCTTGTTTGGTCCAAAAAAACCAGAAGAAAAAAAGGACAAAAATATGGCCGGCCGGCGAGCAGTGGACGAGGGGGCTGCAGAAAAGATAACTAACAAATTGAAGAGCACTATAGTAAAATCAAACATTCGTATCATCACTTCAGCAGATACAAAAGATCGTGCAGAGGCAATACTCAAGGAAATAGAATCTTCCTTTAACCAATTCACTGAAGTAGCAAGCAATTCTTTTGTATTTGAAAAAGTAGAACGAAGTAATTTGAAAAATCTTTTTCATGATTTTTCTTATCGGGCTTTTTCGGTAGAGAATACATTGCCACTAAATCTAAAAGAGCTTGCTTCCGTGTTTCACTTTCCTGTGGGTGTGTCTAGTCAGCCTTCACTCAAAGAAGCAAAAGCCGGCATCGCCCCTGCACCGATGGAACTTTCCACTTCGGGGGACAGTGGTATCGTCCTTGGCATAAATAGTTACAGAGGTAAGGACACAACCGTACGCATGAATAGAGAAGACCGCATGCGTCATTTCTATGTTATCGGTCAGACTGGTACTGGTAAGACAAACATCATGCTGAACATGGTGACCCAGGATATAAAAAATGGCGACGGATGTTGCTACATAGACCCACACGGCACAGACATACAGACTATTCTCTCTAGAGTTCCAAAAGAACGAATAGATGATGTGATTTATTTTGACCCTGCATACACAGCTCGCCCGATGGGGCTAAACATGCTGGAATATGATCCAAAGTATCCAGAGCAAAAGACATTTGTAGTAAATGAAATGATGGGAATTTTCAATAAACTTTTTGACATGAAGGTGGGCGGTGGAGCTATGTTTGAGCAGTATTTCAGAAATAGTGCATTTTTAGTGATGGAGGATCCAGATTCTGGCTCTACTCTGCTTGAGATTACACGAGTTTTGGCAGATAAAACTTTTCGAGATTTGAAACTAGCTAAATGCAAGAATCCTATTATCAAACAATTTTGGATTTCTGCAGAAGAAACTACCGGAGATCAATCTCTTGCAAACTTTGTGCCTTATATTTCTTCCAAATTTGATAACTTTATAAGCAATGATATTATGCGTCCCGTAGTACTTCAACAAAATTCTGTTTTTAACTTTAGAAAAATAATGGATGAAAAGAAAATACTTCTGGTGAATCTTTCAAAAGGCAGACTGGGGGATATAAATGCAAACTTGATTGGTCTTGTGCTTGTGGGCAAGATACAGATGGCAGCACTCTCTCGTGTGGATATGTTTGGACAGAAGATGAACGACTTTTATCTATATATAGATGAGTTTCAAAATGTGACCACGGACTCTATCTCTTCTATTTTGTCTGAAGCGAGAAAATACAGACTGTCTCTAAACATCGCTCATCAGTATATCTCTCAGCTTGATGAGGGAATAAGAAATGCAGTATTTGGAAATGTGGGCTCGATGGCTGTGTTTCGAGTGGGTACAGAAGATGCTACATTTCTTGAACCAAAGTTCAAGCCAGTCTTTACCGCAAGCGATATCACAAAACTAGACAACTACAATGCCTACATGAGCATGCTCGTAAATGGTCAACCGACAAAACCATTCAATATAAAAACCATCGCCCCCGAAGCCGGCAATCCTGACATAGTTGGTGACTTAAAAGAACTCTCCTACATGAAATACGGCCGCGACCGTGCAGAAGTGGAAGAAGAAATTATGGGGAGGTTTAATAGCAGTATGCAATAATCACGAAAAAATGGTAATTTTTTCGTGAAGATTTAAAAATATAAATATTTAAAAATTTAAAGTAAAATACATATAAATTAACATGGCTACTATTTCACAATTTGAAGATTTGATTTGTTTTAGTAAAGCCAGAGAACTCACTAAATATGTCTATAAAGAATTAAAAGATTGTAAAGATTACGGCTTTAAAGATCAGATTACTAGAGCTAGTGTCTCAGTGATGAGTAATATTGCCGAAGGATTTGAAAGAGGAACAAAAAATGAGTTTTTGAATTATCTGTATATTGCAAAAGGTTCTGCTGGTGAAGTGCGTGCTCAGCTTTATGTGGCGTTAGATACTGGATATTTAAACATTGAAAAATTTAAATATTTAAATAATTTAGCCAGAGAATGTTCTCGTTTGATTCAAAGTTTTGCAGAAAAAGTAAAAAAAGGAGCAAGTGCAGGTACTCAGTATAAAAAACTAGAAAAAGAAGATCCAATGAAAGAAATTTTACGCACACAAGCCCCGGAAGTTTATAAGCGTTTTTATGATAATTAATTTGTGCTAATTTTTATATTTTTATATTTTTAAATCTTTAAATAAAACTTATAAAAAAACATATCACTAAGAATAATTTATATTTATGGAAAAAGGAATAATAAAAATGTGACTTAAAAAGCGTACAAACAAAAAACAAGAATTGGAAGAAAAATCTGAGTTAGATTTAGATGAAGATGCATTTTTATTAGGACAAAAACTGTATAGTGAAGGACGCACGGAAGGCAAGCTAACTGAAGAAGATTTTAGGAGTAAAATGAAAAGACTGTACAAGGCTTTTATAAATAATCAAAAAAATAAAGAATAAAATTTATGGAAGAAATAGAAGCAAAATTTGTAGATATTGATGTAGATAAATTAAAAGCCAAACTTTCAGAATTAGGGGCTAAGTTTATTGGTAGTTTTGATTATAAAAGGAAAGCATACGATTTTCCGGGATTACCACTGGCGAAAAATAAAAATGCTTGGGTGCGGCTTCGTGATGAAGGGGATAGAATAGTTCTTACATATAAAGAGCGAATAAATGCAGGAGTGAATGGTGCACGCGATGGGGGAATGAAAGAGGTAGAAGTGATAGTGAGTAATTTCGTTCTTACTGATCAATTTTTGAAAGAAATCGGAATGATTGAAAAATTTTATGAAGAAAATAAACGGGAACGATATGTTCTCAATAATGTTGAAGTTGATATTGATACTTGGCCAATGATTCCGACATATGTGGAACTCGAGGGGAGTAGTTGGGAATCTGTACAAG
>LBZW01000004.1:18608-27926 GCA_000993955.1 Candidatus Nomurabacteria bacterium GW2011_GWA2_40_9 | reverse complement strand
CAGTTCCCACCGTTATTTGTCAAAGATCCAGCACTACCAGCACTACCTGTTGTGTTTTGATTTAGTGTAGGTATATCTGAAGCAACTATTGCTCTGAAACCTGGTGTACCGTTGGTTGCATTTGGTGCAGCAAAGAATGTTTTAGCTGTCTGACTAGCAAATGGAGTCAAGTAGTCTGTTCCTGCTGTTGCGGCAACCAAACCATTTGAAAGAGTTTTAAGCATACTTCCAGTTGCAACAGAAGTAGTCAGAGTTATGGCAGGAGTAGTAGTAGAGTTCGCCACTGTTCCAGCAAAGCCGTTTGCACTGACTACTGAAACAGAAGTAACAGTTCCTCCGCCCCCACCGCCCCCACAAGTTACCCAACTAAGTACTCCACCTACACCAGTAGTACCAAGACATGAAGCTGTAGTAGCGCCAGCAGTTGGTAAGGTAAGAGTGTAGTTTTCAGTAAACGCACTAGAAGCAAAAGTAGCTGTATTTGCATTCGTATTATTGTTGAATATAAGTGAACCACTTGTTGAAGAAGCAGTACCTAATCTTGCTGTACCATTTACATGCAAGAGAGAGGTCGGAGCAGAGGTACCAATACCGACAGAACCATTATTCACAGGCACTATGATCGCGTAGTTGTTTGTGGCTCCTGTAGCGATAAATTCTCCTGCAATATTTGTAAATCCTGAACCTATTCCAGTAGCAGATGTTTGTGTGCCGACATTTATTGAACCTACTCCGGTATGCCCATTGGCAATATAAGCACCATAAGTCTTCTGGTTAGCATTTATATTAACCCCATAAAGTTCGACCTGAAGAAGTCTTTGACTACTCGTAGCTGCTCCCGTATTGTTAGAAGTCAGTACTAGCCCTGATCCACTAGTTAAATTATTTACAGTATACCTTCCTGTACCCACAACATCAAATTTTGCTCCAGGAGCATTTGTTCCTATCCCCACATTTCCCTCAATAATTACACCATTTGCCTGCCCTGCAATGTTGGCATAATTTGTTCCAACATTTAAATTACCGAGTACAGAAAGTCGTGCTCCAGGAGAAGCAGTATTTATTCCTACATTTGTACCATTGTTATATAAATTACTATTTGCAACAGCTGTGTTAGTAGCATCATATCGTATCGTCTGACCAGATGTTCCAGATGGACCTCCTCCTCCAGTCGCATCAGTTACCAACACTACATCACCATTAGCGTTTACAGATAATACTTTTGTGCCAACAGCTCCAGCAGTACTGGCAGATGTTAGATTCGTAAATCTTAAACCAGAGTTGCCTGAAGTACCGTGAGTTATTTCCAATTTATTACTTGGAGTTGTATCTCCGATGCCCACATTTCCTGTATTAAAATAAGAATTTCCAGACCTTTCAAGAGTAAGATTTGTAGTGCCTCCATAGAAAGCAAAATTAGTTAGACCTGCACCGGTCATACCTATACGCCATTGTTCTGCCGCTGTTTCTGTTGCTAGTACTATTTGAGAACGTCCAGCCGCAGAATTTCTTTGAATTCTGAAGTAATCTGTGTCAGTGCCTAATTTGAGGTCTAGTTTTGCCCCAGGAGTTGTTATGGCACCAATTCCTACATTATTCCCTTGTCCATTTATTATTAACTCCTTATTATTCCAACTTTGTATATATGCATTACTCGCATCAGAACCTAGAGTTAGGTCTAAACTAGCCTGATTCAACAAACCAAAACCATAACTACCAGAAGTAGCTGGAGTTGTATTTGTCCCCTGCCTTACAGTAAGTTCATTTGTTGCGTCTCCTGCTGCAAGAGTATTTATACCGACATTTCCATTATCCCAAACAATAGAATCTCCAATTGAACTTGCTCCTGTAAATTTAGCAACACGGTTTGTATTTCCACTACCGGTGATGGTGCCACCACCAGCTGCAGCAATAGAATAAGGACTAGCAGAAGTTCCAGAACCAGTAATAGTAATATTTGTACCAGCTGTAATTAATCCTGTTATGTTAGATAACTTCCCATTAAATGTAGTCCAATCAGTACTTGAGAGTTTCCCTGTTGCTGAAGATGAAGCCGTAGGAATATTTATATTAAAAGTACCACTTGAGGTAATAGGGTTTGTTCCAGTCATGTTTACATCTGTTCCAGAAGTACCACTGGTTAATCCTACAGAAGTAACTGTTCCAGTTCCTCCAGATGAACCCCAAGTTAACGTACCATTAGTATTAGTCAAAACTCCATTTACATTATCGGCAGGAAGTGTCCATATAAGACTGGTTCCTACTGTTGCAGGAGCTTGAAAACCAACATAATGAGAAGAATCATTATCTGCAAATCTCAAATCTCCTTGAGCTTTAATTCTCATGTCTCCTCCTATATCTAAAAGATATTGGGGAGTACCAGCTCCAATTCCAACGAGACCTGTTGAATCTATGACTAATCTGTTTGATCCATTTGTTAACAAATTAAAAGACTGTGCGTTTGTAGTACCAAGATCAAGCGAAGAAGATGCATATGTATTTCCTCCGTCACAGGCAAATGTTCCTGTAGGCGTACAACTTCCTCCTCCAGTCGCTGTCAGGTTTCCAGAAGCATCAACACTAAGTCCAGTGCTAATGGTGAGAATTTCTGGTGCACCATTGCTAGCAGTGTATCTTCCGAGAAGTTTTTTACTGGAAGTTGCATCTATGTTTGGAAGATCAGCGATGACCATTGTTCTAAATGTCGGGGTAGCATCTACTCCAGTCGCTGGACCAGCAAAAATTTTATTAGCATTTTGAACGCCAAAAGGTGAACCAGCACCAGCAAGAGATGCCCAAGTAGGAGCTAAAGTGGTTCCACTTGAAGTTAGCACCTGTCCAGCTGTACCATTTGCAAGTCTTGTAGGATTTCCAGCAGGTGCTGTGCCACCGTAAATAATATCACCTCCTGCAGTCATAGGATTCACCATACCTCCCAGAGAAGCGAGGGTGGACCAACTCAGATTTCCTCCCGTAGTACTATATGTAAGAATAGAATTGTTTGCCCCAGCTGAGGAAGGCCAGCTGTAGGTCACATTATTTATTTTTATTAAATTACCAGTAGAATTTATTTTAAATTGAGTAGCACTACCCACATTCACACTACCATTCAAAGAAGAAACACCATTAGATTGAAAAAATCCAACAGTAAGCCCACCGCCAGTACCAGGTCCAGTATAAGTACTATCTTTAACCTGATTAACATTACCCGAATTTATAGGAGTGGCCACATTGCCTCCTATCGGAGCAACAGTCGGAGCGACCCATGTAGCTACTGCTTGCAAAGAGAAAGCAAATATCGCAAGCAAGAAGAAAGATTTTAGAAATATCTTTGCCTTTGCATTTATTTTACTGTTGATTTTTTGGTTCATAATGATTTAGTGTTGATGTTGATAATTTAATTGATAATAATATTATACTTGTTGTCAAACTTTTGCACAATGATTTTTTTGTTGATAATTAATTTTCAATATATTTCGGTTTTACAGTAGGTGAACTTCCGCTATTTTCATTGAGAAGAATACTATCAGTAACAGTCCCACCAGACTGACCATCACAAGTGATAGTATAAGTAGTGAAAGCTGGAGCTATAGGAGGTACAGATACATTTGATTCTGAAGTCGGACCAGAAATTGGATTAGGCTTATTCCCACTCCATCCACCAGAAGCAACACAAGTGTTAGCATTTGTATTTAAAGTCGTCCAAGTCAAAGTAGTAGTGTAAATTCCTGGAGGGTTTTCTGTCACTCCGTTGCTTGTGAGTGTGACTGATTCAGGTAAAGGATTTCTATTCGCAGAGGTAGTTTGTACAACTTGATCTGGACCATTATTACAAGTTAAAGTGTAAAATGTAGGACTAGCAGGAACGTCTATCGAATTGGGAGGGAAAGGAGAATTAGATCCTGGAGGGAAATCAGGTATGACTAGATTGTCCCACGCTGGTACTGCTGGAGAGCTCGTTGGTATGCAACCAGTCAATGCTCCGTTGGGGACACCAACAGGAATAGCATCCCAGTAAAGGGTAGTTTTATAAGGGAAAGAAGGGCTCGCAGGTAATGGATACAGATCAATACCAATACCCACTATCACTGTCACACTGTCAGTAACTGTACCACCTCCATTTGCTGGATGACCATTACAAGTAATCTTAAATATATAAGTTCCATCTACAGTAAGTTCCGAAGTAGTAAAGGTATTTGGAGGAGGAGGAGGAGGAGAAGGGTGTGCCCCTGTCCAACCACCATTGCCAGGACTGCCAGCATCCATACTTGCAAAACAAGTATTTCCACCTTCAAGATAAAGCCCTGTCCAATCCAATCTATAAACATCCCCTCCTAAAGCAGTTGCACTTATATCCACAGTCGGTGTGCCAGAAGGAGTGTAGAGAACATTGTAAGGTGAAGTATTACAATTTCCTCCACCTGCATTTGCACAATTGAAAGATATCCAGCCAAGGACATTTTTACCAGTATTGCCTGTGCCACTGTTCCCTCCCCAAGCAAAACCAGAAAAGGATTTTGGAGTTGAAGACATATCTAAAGTGACATCATATCCTGTACCAGAAAAGCTGACCCAGCCGTCCCAGCCACCTCGTACTGAGTTACTAGCCAAAGCTCCACTACAACCACTGGCATACACAGCACAAAATCTAGCCCAGCCAGTGACAGAATGAGGATTTCCTCCACCAAAATTTATTTTTACTTTGTCATCTGTAGTACCAGGTCCAGAGGGGAAAGTAGGAACTTCATTGAAGCTAAGCCAACCATAGTGCGATGACCATGCGTAACCAGAAAGATAGCCCGTGTTCGGATCTACATTTACTCCATATGGAGATGTCGCACAAGAAGAAGAAGGGTCAGTAGTACAATTAAATGATATCCATTCTGTCCCTCCTGGATTAGCCATGACTTCACCACTATCAACAAGACCATCACTATTATTGTCCACCCAATCATTCGCCTCCCAGGCAAAACCAGAAATATTGTCAGATACATCTCCCTTTGCAGGAGTAAAAAAAGAAAGGGACATAGCGAAAACTATTACCAATACTCCCAGACTTAAAAATTTTTTAAAATTATTTTTCATATTTTAATATATTAAGGATTTGATTCTGCATTAAGTTCTAAAAGCTCTTTCCACATTTCTTCTTCAGTTGCTTTTTTTACACCAGGAGCAGGAGTAAATTTCTCTAATTCTGCCCGCATCTGTGCTTCTCTCTCTGGTGTGAGCGGTTGTGATTTTGTAGTATTAAACTTTTTTAATTCTTCTCTTTGAGCTTCTTCTTTTTGGACTACAGGGTCTTCCACTACAACTGGTGGAATATATACATCATTTTTATTATATAAATAGAAAAATATAAAAAGCGTCACAAGTATTAAAAATAAAACCAAGATAATTAGGTCCCTCTTTGACATGCACAAATTATACAACATAAATAAAATAAGTGGAAGCAAATTTGACCTGTGGATAAAGTATGATATACTATATTCGTATGAGTCCTGCAGAAACAGGGCTTTTATTTTTAAAAACTTAATAGTCGTGAATTCTAAAATTCGTTGAAGGCATAGTTTTTGAGAGGCCTTGCGCAGGCGGGTAGCCGAGCAGAGCAAATTTTCAGCAGAAAATTATGTGTGCCTATCAAAAACTATGCCGAGTAAGAATTTCTTAATTCACGACAACAAAATCTATGTTAGACATAAAAACATTTAAATCAGCATTGGAGCAGTTAGAAGAAGAAAAGAAAATTCCAAAGGAAAAAATATTGGACGCTATCGAGCAAGCCATGGCGGCCGCTTACAAGAAAGATTATGGCAAGAAAGGGCAAATCATTCGTGCCAAGTTTGACCTTGAAACTGGTAAAACAGACTTTTTTCAAGTTAAAATCGTTGTAGATGAAACTATAGCCCGTATTGATGACGAACCCGCCACCGCACAAGGCTCTGGCGAGGCGAAGGAAGAGGAATACTCTATAAAAAAAGAAGATGGGGACGAACGCGTGCGCTTTAATTCAGAGCACCACATCATGCTGGAAGACGCAAAGAAAATAAAGAAGGGAGCAGAGTTAAATGATGAGATTATATTTCCACTAGATGACAAAGAAGACTACGGGCGTATCGCTGCTCAGACAGCCAAACAAGTCATAATCCAGAGAATTCGTGAAGCAGAACGCACCTCTATCATAGACGAATACGGCACAAAAGAAGGAGAAATAATCTCTGGTATAGTTCAGAAAGTAGAGAGAGGCAATGTGTATGTGGATTTCAATCGAGCAGTAGGAATACTCGGGACAGAAGAACAAATCCCTGGCGAGCATTTTGCTCGTGGGCAGAGACTCCGAGCGTACTTATATTCAGTAGAAGATTCTCCAAGAGGAATAAATTTGAGACTTTCACGAACGCATCCTAAATTCATAGAGAAACTATTTGCTATAGAAGCACCGGAAATCCAGAGCGGAGTAGTAGAGATAAAAGCTATCGCCCGTGAAGCAGGGGCAAGGAGCAAGATAGCGGTGCACTCAAACGATGAACACATAGACCCAGTGGGTTCTTGTGTTGGACAAAAAGGCACCCGCGTGAACACGATCACCAGTGAACTCGGCGGAGAAAAGATAGACATCATTCCTTGGTCCACAGACCCAAAAATATTCGTATCCAATGCCCTCTCTCCAGCAAAAGTGACTTCTATAGAAATAGATGAAAAAGAACACAAAGCAGAAATAGAAGTGAACGAAGACCAGCTCTCTCTAGCTATAGGAAAAGGTGGTCAAAATGTTCGCCTCGCTGCGAAGCTCACTGGTTGGAGGATAGATATCAAAGGCGATGGCAAGAAATTGGCAACTACAGACGGAGAAGAAGTGGAAGTAGTTGAAAATAATATTGAATAATAATATAATAAAAATATGAATCTTTGGCACGACATCACAATAGGTAAAAATGCACCAGAAGAAATCAACTGTATTGTTGAAATTTCTAAAGGTTCACATAATAAATATGAAATAGATAAAGAAACAGGGCTTATTGCTCTTGACCGTGCGAATTATAATTCTGCACCATACCCTTTTGATTATGCTTTTGTCCCACAGACACTCTGGGAAGACGGAGATGCACTTGATGTTATTATTCTTACAACTTATCCTCTGCAGACAGGCATTTTGGTTTCTGTTCGTCCAATAGCAATAATGGACATGAATGATTCTGGTGAATCAGATGCAAAGATTCTAGCGGTACCAGTAAATGACAAGAGGTTTGAAGATATCAAAGACTTATCAGATCTAAACAAACATATGTTAAAAGAATACGCTCATTTCTTTGAAACATACAAAATACTAAAAGGTGATGGCTCGAAGAAATATCCTGTAACTGTATCAGGTTATAAAGATAAAACAGAAGCAACTGAAGCAATCATAAAATCACAAAAACTCTATAAAGAAAAGTTTGGTAAATAACTACTTTACGGTATAATAGTATCAGGTCAAAATTATAAGATTTTTAATAGTAATAATTCAAAAAAATAATATGAAAAAATATATAGGGTTGCTGGTTTTAGTTATGGCGTTTAATATTGTAGTATCTGATGTCGTCTTTGCTGAAGAAATAGATTCTAGCACTGAGGCAGAAACAAGCACGAGTGCGAGAATTGTCGATGACGGCATACCTCTGCCACCTGTCCCAAAAGGCACCGTTATAAACAATCTAGGCACTACAACAAGTGTAAAGACACAAACACAAATAGATGCTCAAGTAAAAGCAAAGGCGGAATTAAAATTGAAGCTTGATGCAAAGAAAGCAGAATTAGTAGAAAATAGAGCAGAAGCAAAAGCAAAAATGGAAGCATTAAAGGCGAAAGCAAAAGAGCAAAAAGACCTCAAAAAAGCTGAATTAGAACAAAAGAGATTACTAGCGAGAGAAAAAGTGTTGTTTAGATTTGATAAATCAATCAATTCATTGAATGCTTTAAAAGAGAGGATAAATGCTCAAATAGTAAAAGTAACAACTCTAGGAATAGATGTGACAATAGCCAAAGAAAACATAATCAAAGCAGAAGCAAACATAGACTCTGCAAAAGCAAAAGTAATTGAAGCAAATACAATCCTTTCTCTATCAGTAAATCAACTTTCTGTAGAAAATAAAACAAAATTGAAAACATTGGCAAAAGAAGTTCAAATTTTGCTAAAAGAAACACAAAAATTGTTGAGTAACACGACAAAGTCATTGAAAGAAGCGTTGAAAGCAAAAAAGACTAGCACAAATACAGATGCAAAAGTAAATACTTCAGCTTCTACTTCTACAAACACAACTACTCAATAAAAAGTTTGGATATAGTTAGCAAATATTATTAATCATAAAAAAAATAAACATGGAACCAAACAAAAAATCAAATGGTGCGTTGGTGGGAACAATAGTGATTATAATCATCCTCGTGCTTGGAGGCATCTACATGTGGAATTCAAAAAAGGCAAATGAAGCTGTGCCTGTAAACTCTGAATTAAATGAAGTAGAAAACGGTGCTGCAGCAATCCAAGCAGATCTAGAACTCATAGGGACAGAATTGGATGGTGCTGACACAAATGTCAGTGGAGAGATGGACACAGTTGAATAAAAATTGTTGCACTAAACTAAAAGAAAATAGCCCCGCAGGCTTTGCCTGCGGGGCTATTTTTGACAAAAAACATTAATAACTATAAACTGAAAAACACTTGTCTCATACTAAATTTTTGATTATATAATATTAAGAAATTAGACAAACGGAGTATAATAAGTTAGATTAAATAATAATATTAATAATAAATTTTAGTACTGGGATGTCTACAAAAATAACAAGCAAGATAACTAAACTGCCAAAAAACGAGATAGAAATAGAAGGAGAATTAGAAGCTGATGCATTTGAGGCTTATTTCAAAAAAGCCTTGCAGAAGCTATCTGAGAACATAGAAATGGATGGTTTTAGAAAGGGTAAAGTGCCCGAGAACATACTCATATCCAAAATCCCAGAGATAAGCATCCTAGAAGAGATGGCAGAGATGGCCCTCGGTGAACACTATTCAAAGATTATAGAAGAAGAAAAGCTCGATGTTATCAGTCGTCCGGAAGTGAGCATCACCAAACTCGCCCGCAACAACCCCCTCGGATTTAAAATAAAAACTACAGTCATGCCCGAAATAGACCTGCCAGATTACAAGGGTATCTCTAAAAAAGTGGTCTCTGCTATTACTGACGCAGAGAAAAATTTGGAAGTAACCGAAGAAGAAATAGAAAATACAATCACTGATATCAAGAAATCTCGTGCAAAGCGGATGCACATGAAAGATGCTCCTTCTCC
>LBZW01000004.1:0-18583 GCA_000993955.1 Candidatus Nomurabacteria bacterium GW2011_GWA2_40_9 | reverse complement strand
CTAAAAGAAAATATAAAACTCGAAAAAGGCAACCAAGCAAAAGAAAAAACTCGTATGAAAATAGTAGAGAAAATCCTGGAAGATACCGAACTAGACACTCCAGAAATACTGATAGATGTTGAACTAAACAAGATTTTATACCGCATGGAGTCTGATATCACTGCTATGGGAATAAAATTTGAAGATTATCTGAAGCATTTAAATAAAAGTGTAGAGGATCTAAAAGTAGAATTCAGAGGAGATGCAGAAAAGAAAGCTAAACTCGGCCTAGTATTAAATAAAATTTCTGAAATAGAAAATATAATTGCAGATCTGGAAGATGTAGAAAAAGAAGTAGCTCATATCCTAGAACACTACAAAGACGCCGACAGAGAACGCGCTCGCATCCACGCCCAGAACATCCTCACCAACGAAAAAATCTTCCAGTTTTTGGAGAGTCAGTAAAATAAGTTTCCTACGACATTAGCTGTACTATTATACTATTACTTGCTTTGTCTTTCTTAATTTTGTACAATATGTACATGAAGACAATAAGTATCACAAATACAAGAAAGAATATCAAAGTTCTAGTGGACCGCGTAAAGTATCACGGGGAGTCTTTTGCTATCGGCAGAAGAAACTCTATCGATGCTGTAGTTATTGCCTTTCCTTCTAATTACAACAAAGATGTAAATGATATAACAAACATAAACGCAAACTCAAAAAGCTTCAACTTTCTAAAAAGCGAACCGGAGATTTATAACATAAGTGATTTAAAAAAAATCTATGCATAAAGGAAAGATTGTTTTAGTTCCCTTCCCCTTCACTGACTTATCTGGACAAAAAGTAAGGCCAGCTCTGGTGCTTCACTCAAATAAAAAGAATGATGATTTTATAGCTTGTTTTATATCCTCAAACAAAAAAGATAATTCTGGTTTGTATGACTTGAAAGTAAAAGCAGACAAAGATAACAATCTAAAATTAGACTCTGTAATAAAAGTCTCTAAAATTGCGACTCTCGAAAAGGAAATAGCATTGGGAGAAATAGGTTCTCTTGATGCAAAAATTATGAAAGAGATTGACAGCAAGTTGAAAAGTATTTTTCAAATAAAATAAATATTTACTATCCCAACGGCCGTGAAGATAGTAAACTTCAGCTTGCTAAAAAATAAAATTTTGATATTATAAAAATATGTTAATACCCACAGTTATAGAAAAATCACAATTTGGGGAGAGGGCTTATGACATCTATTCCCGCCTTTTACGCGAACGGATTATATTTTTAGGCGGACCGATAGATGACCACACAGCCAATATCATTATTGCCCAGCTTTTATTTTTGGAAAATGAAGATGCTAAAAAAGATATCGCGCTTTATATAAACTCCCCCGGCGGGTCAGTGACTTCTACTATGGCTATTATAGATACTATGAATCATATCCGCCCAGACATATCCACTTTTTGTGTCGGACTTGCAGCCTCTGGTGCAGCACTTGTACTGTCTGCTGGCAAGAAAGACAAACGCTATATCCTACCAAACGCTGAAGTCATGATCCATCAACCCCTCGGCGGCGTGGAAGGTCAAGCCACAGATATAGCCATCTCTGCAAAGCATATATTGAAAACAAGGGACAATTTGAACAAAATGCTCGCTAAAAACACAGGTAAACCGCTCTCTCAGATAGAAAAGGATGTAGAACGAGACTTTTTTATGGATGCTGAAGAAGCAAAAAAATATGGCATTATTGATGAAGTAGTCACTAAATCCAAACTCCCTATAGACAAAAAACAAAATATCTGATATATTGAGTATGTTGAATTTTAAAAATTTATTTTACTTAATAAATAGGTTTATAGGAATATTCCATATATGTTAGCGAAAAGAAAACTACAAGGAAAAATGCAAGGGGAAAAATTAGAAAAGAACTTTCATATTTTTCTAGTGCGGACATAAAATCTGCAAAGTATAATGGTTTGTTTTTATAAGTCTATACAAGGCTTATGAACGGAATAACAATAATCCTAATCGGAGCTGGTGCGCTCCTTTTGGGTGTTGGTATCGGATACTACCTACGCCTGATCATAGCACTCGGCAAGCGTCGCTCTATAGAGATAGACATCAAGCAAATGTTGATCGGTGCAAAAGAAGAAGCACAGCGGATAATAGACGAAGCAAAGCACAAATCAGAGGAGAAACTAGCAAAAATAGAGGAAGAAGATAAAAAGAGAGAGCAAGAATTCAAAGAGACAGAGCGAAGATTGATTAAAAAAGACGAACTGCTCGACACTCGCCAAGCAGAAATAAACAAAGAAATAGAGAATATAAAATTAAAAGTAGAAGACATAAAAAAAGTTCAAGAAAAAATATCTGGAATAGAGGAAGAAAAAAGAACTGAGTTAGAGAGAGTAGCGAAACTCACTGCCGAAGAAGCAAAAGACGAACTTTTGAAAGAAATAGAAAAGAAATACGAAGAAGACTTGCTTGTCCGAATGGTTAAATTAGAAAATACTAATGAAGAGAAGATAACAAGGAGAGCAAAAGATATCCTGACCACTTCTATTCAGCGTCTCGCTTCCTCTACGGCATCAGACCTCATGGTCACTACTGTTGCTATATCAAATAATGAAATAAAAGGTAAAATTATCGGCAAAGAAGGTAGAAATATTCGTGCATTTGAACGAGCTTCTGGAGTCGAACTCATCGTAGATGACACTCCGGGGTCCATAGTCATATCTTCTTTTGATCCTATTAGGAGACAAGTAGCCCGCCTTGCGCTTGAAAACCTGATATTAGATGGACGCATCCAGCCTGCAAAAATAGAAGAAGTAGTAGAGAAAGCAAAAGAGGAAATAAATAAAATAATCAAAGAAAAAGGTGAACAAGCAGTATATGAATGTGGTATATTCAACTTTGACCCACGCATCATCGCTATAATTGGCAGACTATACTTCCGTACGAGTTATGGACAAAATGTATTGCAACACTCTATAGAAATGGCACACATCGCTGGTATGCTCGCAGAGGAGCTCGGTGCAGATGTAGCCATATCAAAAGCTGGAGCCCTAGTGCACGACATAGGTAAGGCTCTCGACCACGAAGTCCAAGGTACTCATGTAGAGATAGGTATGCGAATATTGCAGAAATTCGGAGCAGATGAACGAATAATCACAGCTATGAAGAGTCACCACGAAGACTACCCGTATGAAACTATTGAATCAATAATAGTCCAGACCGCAGACGCCATCTCTGGTGGCCGACCTGGAGCTCGAAGAGACTCTGTAGAAAACTATCTCAAGCGCCTTCAAGAACTTGAAGCCCTAGTAAATGCCTTCCCTGCTGTTGAAAAGTCTTATGCTCTCGCAGCCGGCCGAGAAATACGCATATTTGTAACTCCAGAAAAGATAACAGATATAGAAGCCAAACTCATGGCTCGAGATATAGCTGTAAAAATTGAACAAGAACTAAAATACCCCGGTGAAATAAAGGTAACAATGATAAGAGAGACTCGTATAATAGAGTTCGCTCGGTAGAAATCAAAGCATGCCCCGTATGAAGCTCTGCTTTCATTCGGGGTCACCATGATCCGCGAAACTAGAATTATAGAGTTTGCGAGATAGAAAGTTTTCCACACTATCTATATTTGACAAGTTAATGATATTAAACTATCATTAATAGTATGAATAATTATATCGATAGAAAAATTGTTAATCAAATTAAGGAGTGGCTCTTTTATGGCAAAATTGTAATCCTTTATGGACCAAGACAAGTAGGCAAAACAACTCTTGCAAAGCATATACTCAAAGAAATTTCTGGTGATGAAAAAGGATTTATCTCATGTGATAGAGGAAATGTCGGTGAAGTATTTGCGAGTAAAGATCCTGAAAAGATTAAAGCATTTTTAGGTGAAGGAAGTATGTTTGTTCTAGATGAAGCACAGACTATACCAGATATTGGATTGATACTAAAAGTATTTTATGATGCCTATCCAAAAATAAAAATAATCGCCACAGGATCATCTTCTTTCGAACTTGCCAATCGTGTGACAGAACCTCTTACCGGTAGAGCAAAAGAAATAACTCTTTTGTCTTTTTCATGGAATGAGACAAAAAATATTCTTCAAACAAACCGTAACAAAAACTTGGCATTTGAAAAGTTTTTACGCTTTGGCGGATATCCAGATGTGCTTCTAGCAGAAAATGACAGCAAAGCAATAGGGATATTGGAAACTATAGCAAATAGTTATCTATATAAAGATATTTTTATGCACGAAAATATTAGAAAACCAGAACTTATAACAAAAATACTAAAACTTCTAGCTCGCCAAATGGGAAATGAGGTTTCATACAATGAAATTGCCAAGGAATTATTAACCAATAGAGCTACAATAGTACGCTATATTGAACTTCTAGAGAAAACTTTTGTTATTTTTAGATTACCAGGACTAGAGAGAAATAGACGCAATGAAGTAGGATCTAGGAAAACAAAAATATACTTTTATGATATTGGAATTCGTAATGCCATAATCCAGAGCTACGGTACACTTGAGAACAGACTTGATGTTGGGGCTTTATGGGAAAATTTCTGTATTCTAGAGCGAATGAAAGAAGTTTCTTTTTATGGTCAAAATAAATTAAATTATTTTTGGAGAACAGATGATGGTAATGAAATCGACCACATAGAGGAGTATGCGGATCATTTTACTTATTTTGAATATAAATGGGGAATTAATAAAAAAGAAAATAAAAACTCAATCAAAATCTTTAGCGAATCCTACAAAAACTCAACAGGTATGCTTGTAAACAAGGAAAATTTTGAAGAATTTTTAAAATTTAATTTATAAAAATAAAAAAATGGAGGAGTTTGCCCTAATATATGTATCTATTGCGTTAAAAAACCCTTGATATATAATGTATAGGCAAGGAATTAAGGTCGAAATATTAAAAATATTCACCTCGTCGAACAGACAAGGTTAACTTAAATAAAAATATATGAATAAACAAGCATTAGCTGAAATGGTACAAGGTAAGCTCGGTGGTACAAAAGTACAAGCTGAAGAAGTAGTAGATGGAATCTTTGAAGCGATCGTTTCTACAATGAAAAAAGGAGGCGAAGTATCAATCGCTGGTTTCGGAATCTTTTCTGTAAAAGCAAGAGCTGCACGAATGGCTCGCAATCCAAAGACTGGAGAGCAAGTCAAAGTAGCTGCCAAGAAAGTTCCAAAATTCCGACCTGCAAAAGGTTTGAAAGACGCAGTAGCATAATTTTTATCTCGAGATAAAAAATAAAAATCCATCCTAGGATGGATTTTTATTTTTTATAATAAATCTTTATTTCATCCACAGTTCAGTCCAACGACCATAAATATTATATTTAACTTCTCTTCTTTCCCAATTTATATCAATAGACATTGACCATTTATCTTTCGTTATTTATAAATTAGAAGTGCTATTATTATTCTTTCTCTAACTGAACCTACTTCCATTCCTAATTTACCAGCACGAGAACTGTCTGCCTCAGCAAGTTGAAACAAATCAGGCATTTTTTCTTTTACTTTTTGAATTATTTTTTTATCAGAAAATAACTGTTTTAAGCGATTTGACATATATATTATTATAAATATTTATCAAGAAACATTTCAACAGCTCCTGCAATATGCCATCCTAAAACTGGAGGTACCGCATTACCTATTTGCTTATAAGCACTAGATGTTGATGGATAAAAAATAAAATTATCTGGAAAAGTTTGAATTCGTGCCGCTTCTCTTGCAGACAAACGCCTTTTACCATCCCAATGAAATTCAATATTACCGTGATGCTCTGCTCTCATTGTTGGTCCAATTTTATCTTTACTAACAATACTATTACCTTGTGTCCCTTTGAACATTTTGGCTTTAGACCAATAATGGTTTTGAACTTTTCCTTCTGGCATATTTGCTAAATCTCCAATTGCTTGATTTAAATTAATCCATCTTTCTTTTGTATGAGTTATTTGTGGATATTCAAAAGCTGGGAGATTTCTTCTTTTATCAGTACCAACAATAACCACACGTTCTCTACTCTGAGGGACACCAAAATCAGCAGCATGATGTAGTTTATATACAACTGAATAATCAAGTGCTGAAAAATCTTTAATAATTGTTTTTATTGCTTCACCGTTGTCCATACTTAAAAGTCCTTTTACATTTTCAGCTACAAAAATAGCTGGGCGCAACCTGCGAACTGTTTCAACCATGCTTTGGTACAGAAGACCTCTTTTACTCCTAAATCCTCTACGCTTACCGGCTAGACTAAATTCTTGACACGGGAAACCACCCAAAACAACATCAGCTTTTAATGGTATAGGGGGGCTCAATAAATCTGGATAATTACCTTTTAGAATCTGAGTAATATCTCCACATACTATGGGATCATTAAAATTTCTAGCGAAAGTTATGCAAGCTTTTTCATCAAAATCATTTGCCCATTTTATTTCAAAAGACCGAGTATTATATTTTTTACCTAATGAAGAAAAATTACCCTTGAATCCAAGATCAAGACCGCCACAACCTGAAAACAAAGATACAACAGAATATTTATTATAATGAATCTTATTCATATGTTTATTATACCAAATTTTTACTAAAATTCTAATACTTCCTAATAACAGCTTTTAGTTTGGCTACCACATTTAGGCTATGTGTGGGGTAGATGGGTTTGTAGTTTTTGTTCGCTGGTTCGAGCCATGCTTTCTCCCCTTTCTTTCTCAAGTACTTCATAGTGAACTCTCCGTCTATTTCTGCTATGACTATGTCTCCATCTTTTGCAAAATTTGTTTTCTCTACTATGACAGTGTCACCTTTTTGGATGTGTGCATCTATCATAGAGTCCCCATCTACTTCTAGCATGTAGGTGAGCTCTTTTTTGCCAATGAGTAAGTCTTCTAGATTTATAGTGTCCACCAGTTCTTCTTCTACACTTGCGGGCAGTCCTGCAGTCACGAGCCCGAGCATGGGTATGTCTCCAAAGGCTTGCGTGGGTATAAGACGCCCGAGGTGATCCTTTGCAACCATTCCTGCATCCACCAATTTCTCTATCACTCTTGCTACTGCATTTTTAGATTTGAAGTTGAAAAGTTTCATCATCTCAGAGTACGTCGGCATGCGTTTATTTCTGGAATAGAAAGATTGTATTTTTGTTTGATATTCGTTTTGATTCATTGTTTATTAAATCCAAAAAATTCTGAAAAATATTTTAGAAAAATACTAAAATTGAAATTTGTAACTTGGACGAAAAAAGTTTGAGAAAAACCGATCAAAGAAACTTCTACGAGTATGATAGCGTATTTTCTTTAATATGAGTTTATGGTCCCTCGCCTCTCTCATATAGTCCTGCCCACGGACGATCTTTGTATCTATAATTTTATTTATCTTTTGTAATTCCCTCTCTAACATTTTTAAATATTGTGATTGTGACATGTGATTTATTAAATTATGTTTCTAAGCGACCTACATGTATAGTATATGTGAACGCTCGTTCACTGTCAACAAGCAAACTGTGGATAACTAAAATATGCCTTGTGCTGATTAACACCTATAAATAAACAACAAAAATATAGAAATTTTTGATTAACTCACGAACGAATGAGTATTTTAAAATGCTTCTATGAAACCCTGAAGTTCAAGTACAGAAGAAATTATTTTCAAAAGATTCTCATGTGGTTCCCGATTAAAATAAGATTTATTTGTTTCACAGTAATCTTTGTCATATCAAACAACACACCATCCATATCAAAAATTATTATTTTCTTTTTCATGTATTAAATTCAAGATATTATAGATATAAATTTTGCTTTTACTTCTTCAATCAAATCTGTCGGCGCGTAAGATATAAACTTGAATTCTCGTGCTACATAATCCACTGCTCTTGCTTGATCTATAAGAATGACACCATGGATATCCCCCGTTTCGATAGGAATCTCAAATGGATAGAACTTTCGTTTAGAAGTTATAGGACAAATCACAGCCAAGTTGCTCGATTGATTAAAAAGTGCCCTACTGACAACTATAGCTGGACGGACACCTCTTTGTTCATGACCAACACTTGGTGAAAAGTTAAAATAAATTATGTCCCCTTGATCGGGTATGTATTTTTTATTTACCATATTTCTTTGCCCATCGGTTTACCCCAATCATATTCTTTATGTCTATTTTTCTTGGTTATGCCTTTTACCAAATCTTCTAGTCTATATACTGGCTTACTTGAAGTAATAATAATTTTCTTTTTATTTTTATTTTTCATAAATATTTACGAATTAACCTTCGGCCTGTATTGTATCGCTTCTAATATATGATTTTGATTTACTTCCACTGACCCCTCGAGGTCTGCTATCGTGCGAGCTATTTTTATAACTCGGTGGTATGCACGGGCAGACAGGCCGAGGCTCTCTGCGCTCCTGTCTAAAAGTGTTCGTACATCATCCGCTAACTTTACCATGTTCCCCAGGTCTTTTACATTCATCTCACTATTTGTATTTATATCTCTACCAAATTTTTTAAATCTATTTTTTTGAATTTCTCTGGCACTTATAACCCTCTCTTTTATTTTTGCACTTTTTTCTCCATTGCCTTCATCGCCAAGTTTTTTATAATCCACATTTGCCACAGACACCCACAAGTCTATTCTATCTACTATCGGTCCTGAAAGTTTTCTCTTGTATCTATCTAGGTCACTTGGTTTGCAGATGCAAGCTTTTTGTTTACTGCCTGCGTTCCCACAAGGGCATGGGTTCATAGCGGCAACCAAAATAAAATTTGAAGGAAAAATAGCCGAGCCTTTTGCCCGAGCGATGGAGACTATATTGTCTTCGAGTGGCTGACGCAGAGACTCGATTACTTTTTTATCAAACTCTGGAAACTCATCCAAAAATAAAACTCCCTTGTGAGCGAGTGTGACTTCCCCTGGTTTTGGAAAAGTCCCCCCGCCAATGATAGAGACATATGACGAGGTATGATGCGGAGAGCGGAACGGCGGAAAGCAAACTAGCTCTCCTTTGTTTGCTCCCACCACAGAGTGTATCCCCGTGAGCTCCAGCACTTCTTCTACAGAAAGCTCTGGAAGTATTGCAGAAAATGCTCTCGCAAGCATAGTCTTGCCTGTGCCCGGTGGGCCGTACATGGCTATGTTGTGTCCACCAGCGGCGGCTATCTCCAGTCCCCTCTTTGCACCTTCTTGTCCACGAACATCAGAAAAATCCGCACCTTTTATAATTCTCTCATAATTTATTTCTGTTTTTGGCTGGACGGGAATCTTGTTTGATTTTTTATTTTTTGAAAAATCTTCTCCGCTTGCTAATTTTTTACTACTCATATTCCACTCCCCTATGTGCTCCACAACTTCTTCTAAATTCTTTGCCCCAAAAATTTTTATCCCTTCTACCAGTGCCCCTTCCACTGCATTTTCTACAGGCAAATACACTTCTTCAAAGCCCATTTTCTTTGCTTCTTGAACGAGGGGAAGTGCCCCTTTTATGGACCTCAAAGTCCCGTCGAGCCCAAGCTCTCCTAGAAATATTTTTTTATCACCATCAAATTTTACATCTCTACAAGCGAGCATATAAGACAGCGCAATAGCCAAATCAAAATAAGGCCCTTCTTTTTTTAAGTCCGCAGGTGAAAGAGAGATAACTATTTTTTGATTTTTTGCTTTTGGAGATTTGAAACCAGAGTTTTTTATAGCACTACTGACTCTGTCCTTTGACTCTGCCACACCCTTGTCTGGAAGGCCTACAATATTAAACGCATGCAGACCCTTGGACAAATCCACCTCTATCGTCACGATAGCTCCAGAAAGCAGATTTACTTGTGCTGAGTAAACTCTTGCAAAACTCATAATAGCTTCATTATAAAGAATCAAAAATTAAAAAGAAAGCAGATATTCCTTGATTCTTTTCTTGTCTTCGTTATATATTCTAACTGATGTTTCTGGTGCTCTGTAAAAAACGGCTTCGTATTTTATTACCTTCCCGTTTTCTGTCCCTAGCCAGGGAATATCCAAATGCGAATAATCACTCAATTCTTTTGCAGACATATCAGAGAGTCTGGAAAGCACTTCATCTATATGCTTTATCTCTCTTGCATTTAAAACAGAAATGTCAGACTCTCTCCTTGGCAAATATTTAGTTTGGTCATGCTGAAAATACTTACTTTTTACTGTTTCTAATTCACCTTTTGTTTCCATTATTTCAACTATCTTTTTAAATTCTACTGGGGTTGGTCCATAATGATTTTTAATATAAGTAGCTCCTATGAGTTGTTCCTCAAATTTTTCATAATAGTCAAAATCAATAAAATAGAGAAGTTTATATAAAACTGTCATCCCAACATTTGATTTACTCCCAACTTTTTCTAACACATAAAGTAATACTTCTTTAAATTTTTTAAGATTCTTCTGTGGCACATCAATACGAATTTCTTGTATCGGCTCTTTTTTTATTTCTTTTTGAAAAGATATTTCCATATCAGAAATTTTTTTACCAGAGATTAGAGATTCCAGAGAAAGATGAAAAACCCCAGCAATTTTTTCTGCTTGTGATAGAGTCAATTCTTTTGCTCCTTTTTCAATCTCCATATAACTTTGCCTAGAAACACCGATTTCTTTTGCAACATATGCCTGAGAGAGATTATTCCCCTTTCTCATTTCAAGTAAAAATTTATGTTTAATCATAAGTACATTATAATCCCACAAAAACATATGTCAAGATATCCGACATTATAGATGTCAGTAAATTTGACATTTTATAAAAGAAATTCTTAAGACTTTTCTAAATGTTTCTTACATGTACGCGCAGCAGGGTTTGCTTCGAGACGCGCCATCTCTATGTCTTTTTTACATATTTTACAAGTACCAAATGTGTCTTTGTTTATAGACTTCAGTGCGTTTAAAATACTTTTGAGTCGTGCTTCGAGTACAGGAAGCATGGAGCTTCGAGATTCAAAATCCTCAAATCTATCCGCCATATCGTTTTGGTCTGTATCTTTGTAGCCGAGCTCCTCTGGAGTAGCCTCCCACTCCCCTGTTTTTGGGTTCATTTTACCCATATCTTTCATCTGCTCTACCAATATATCCCTCTCTTTTTCTAATTTTTCTTTAATTTTTTTCTTGTCTAACATACGAGAATAATAACATTTCTAATTTTAAAGGCAAATGCGACTATTTCCTCACCTTACTACTTGCGATACGAAGGATTATTTCTTCTGTTGCTTTTTCGGTGTTGGTTATGAGCACATTATTTTCATCTATAAATACATACATAAAGACTATGGTGCCATCTTTGTCATACAAAATACGCGCATTTTTATTTTGGATTATGCCGTCTTGCCAGTCTTTTGTCAGGAGATAATTTGTTTCAGGGGTTATATCTATACCAAAGAATCCATGCAGATCTGTAAACATCTTGTCCTCCCAAGCGCGGAAAACAGGAAACACATCAGAAAAAGAACGGGTTTTGATGAGGAAAAATGGATCTTTTGTATTTACTACTATATTTGTGTTTGATTTCTTGAGGTCTTCTATCTCTTTTATTTCTTTTTTAACATCTTCTATTTCTTGCTCGAGCTTCTTTTGTTCTTCTGTCGGTGCAGTCAGAATAGTCTTGCCTTTTGTTTTTGCTTCTACATAGTATTGTATCCCCTGTGCTTGATCTATGATTTGTGTTACTTCTTCGGAGGTCATAAGTTCAATTTCTTCTTTTGAATATGTATCATTTATAGATACACCTTTTGCACTGGCTTCTATCACTATCTGTGCTATCTCCTCTTCTGTATACTTCTCTGTGAGTACTTCATTTAGTATTTCAAGCCCGACTTTTTTCCGAGCTTCGGCTATCGCATTGTTTTTTTTCGTTGGACGCTCTACAGAGTATGTGCCCACAACTTTGACTTTTGAAGTAGCAAAGTCTATGGTGTCCAAGAATTCACTAATCGTAGTCTTTGCCTTACTCCTGGCATCTACATCTACAAATTCCGCTGTGCCAGTCTTGAAAAATGAACTGTTGTTTAGCACTAGGGGTTCACCTTCGAGCAATATCGTCTTCCGAGCCAGATTCATCTCTTCCAAATTACTTTCTAAGCTAGCTAAACTGTCAGAGACAACTTTGTACCGCAAATCTAAATTCTTGAAAGAATTATCATTTACAACACCCAATAAAAAATTTTCATTTATATATGCTGGATTGTATTCTGGTAAATTACTTTTGAGCAAAGTCATAAAACTTTTAAAACCAATAATTTTATTATTTTCTGTGGCATATATTCCTTCTACCCCGCCTATTTTTACATTAGTATTTTGAGTTTCTCCCCAGATACCTTCTAGTATTTTCCCTTTTGGTAATTTAGTTATTTCTACGATTTGTGTCTTGTCCAAGAAAATAATGGGGGTAAACTGTGGTGCCACTTCTACTGTGCTGTCGTTGCTAGTAGTGATATATAAAAATACTCCACCGAAAGACAAGATGAGTAAAAATATTCCAATAAATATAAATATTCTGTTTTTTTTAGATAGAGGAGAAGTATTTTTATGTTCAGCTTCTCTTTGTTCTTCTTCGTGAATTATTTTTTGAATTAAGCCGTCTTTGTTCGACTCCAAAATCTTTACTATATCTTTGGAGTATGTTTCTGTTACACTATTTTTTATTGGTTTTATTTGCATTGAAAAAGTCTTGATCGGCTTCTTTGATAGACAAACTTATTTTCCCTTTCATCTGATCTATCTGAAGGATTTTTACTGGCACGATTAAGCCTGTCTTTATTATATCAGTTACTCGCTCTACACGAAATGGGGCAAGCTCGGAAATATGCACCATACCGTCTGTAAAATCATTCAGCCGGACAAATGCACCGAAGTCAGCTACTTTTACCACTTCACCTTTGAGTATCTCACCCACTTTGAATTCGTGTGTCATTTCTTCTACTATCTTTTGTGCCATGCTTGCAGATTCGCCTGTACCAGTAAAATATACAGTGCCATCGTCTTCTATGCTGAGTATTGCTCCTGTTTTTTCTTGTATATCTTTGATAGTTTTTCCGCCACTACCTATGACCATGCCTATTTTATCTGGATTAATCTTTATTGAAATTATTTTTGGAGCATTTGGAGAAATTTCTTTTCTTGGTTCTGCAATTTCTTTTTCTATTGCATCTAATATAGTCGCACGGGCAGATTTTGCCTGTATCATAGCCTCTGTAAGTATTTTTATCGGTACGCCGTCTACTTTTACATCGAGCTGTATTGCAGTCACACCATTTCTCGTGCCAGCCACTTTGAAATCCATGTCTCCATGATGATCTTCTGGGCCCTGAATGTCTGTTAAGATTTTGTATGCTGGGAGTTCCCCCTCTCCTTGAGAACCTCCTCTCCCTTCGGGAGAGGACTGAGGTGAGGGTGGTATTGGTTGGGGTGAGGTCTTTTCTAGCATCAACCCCATAGCAATACCAGCAACTGGTGCGAGTATCGGCACTCCGCCGTCCATGAGTGCGAGTGATGAAGCACAAATACTAGCCTGTGAAGTAGAACCATTTGAAGCCATAGATTCAGATACGAGTCTGATGGTATAAGGGAATTTTTCTTTGTCTGGCAAAACCATGAGCAATGCTTTTTCTGCTAATGCCCCATGACCCACCTCTCTACGATTTGTAAAACCAGATCGTCCAGGCTCCCCAGCGGAGAACGGTGGAAAGTTGTAATGATGCATAAATCTGCGTGAAGCTGTGACATCCATGCCGTTTACTTCTTGCTTATCCCCCGGCCCGCCGAGCGTGAGCACCGAGAGGACATGCGTACCTCCGCGATAAAAAATTCCAGAGCCATGCAGTACACTTGAAAGACCTCCTGCTTGTGCAAATAAATCTCGCACTTGATCCATGGTCCGACCATCGGCTCTTTTGTTTTCTTTAATTGCTTTCTCGTGCAACATGTCATTTTCTGTGTCATCAAAGAGGTCATCTTCCAGTTGAAAATCTTTTTTCTCTGCATCTTTTGTTTTCCAAAAATCTTTTACAAGATTATTCCAGACAGTATGCAATTCATCTATGTGCTTTTTGCCTGCACCAGCAAATATAGCTCCCTCCATTTTAGGCAAAATGTTTTCATTAAAAAGTTTTACAGATTCTTCTGAGATTTTTTCATGCTCTATCACTCTTTTTTCTTTGCCGATTTCTTTGACGATATTTTTTTGAAATTCTTCGAGCTTGGTTATCTCGAGGCTTGCTGTATTGAGTGCTTCTACCAAGTCTTCTTCCTTCACTTGCCGAGCTGCTGCTTCTATCATATTAATTGTGTGCCCCTGTCCGCACACAGTCAGGTCAAATTGATACGGATATTCCTCTGCTCGCAAAGTAGTAGAAGCATTAATTATTAACTTTTCATTATCGCTTGCCCCGTAGGAAGTACTCTTTCCTTCGGGGTATTTACCTATTCGCACACAACCTATAGGCCCCTTCCAAGGTATATTTGACACTGACAGAGCTAGAGATGCGGCGTTGACTGCAAGCATTGCTGGGTCGTTGTCGTCACATGCTATCACAGTCACTATCACCTGCACTGCATGGCGGAGATTTTGATCAAAAAGCGGACGCAGTGTGCGGTCTATGACACGAGATGCGAGTATTGCCTCGGTCGAAGGCTTGCCTTCACGGCGGACATACTGAGAGCCGAGGATTTTACCAGATGCATAAAACTTTTCTGTATAATCTATAGTCAAATTAAAATATCCAAGCCCTTGCTGTTTGTCATGACTCATACACGCAGTTGCCAACACAATAGTCTCACCGTATTTGAGCATCACAGATCCATGAGCCTGATCTGCTAAATCACTAAAAATAGCGGTCAATGTTTTACCACCAATTTCTACACTATATTCTTTCTTTTGCATAATATTTTCTTTTAACTTAATAAATTTAAGTTTATATTAGCATTTTTTGGGTAAATTGCAAAAAGTTTTATCTCACCCCGATCAAATATTTTTTTGGATTTGTAGATAGATCAACAAAATCATCTACTGCATTCAAAAGATTTGAAGAAGTGGATTGTTGAAACGAAACCAATTCTACTTGCACACCCATAGTCTGGAGGTATTCTACCAGAGGTATAAAATCTCCATCGCCAGATATTATGACGACAGAGTCTAGTCGTGGAGCCATCTTTATAGCATCTACAGTGAGCCCCACATCCCAATCGCCTTTTTTTGTGCCCGTGTGAAATATTTGTAAATCTTTTGTCTTTGTTTCTATACCAAGCTTGGTAAGTGCTTCAAAGAAATTCTTTTCGTCCCCTGCCTCTGTGGTGATCACATACGCCACTGCCCGAACAAGCTTTCGCCCTGCCACCGCATCACGAAGCACTGCACCAAAATTAACCCTTGCTTTATATAAATTGCGAGCAGAATGATATAAATTTTGTGTATCTATAAAAACTCCAACTCTTTGTTCCTTATGTTTTATTACTGTCATATATTTATTATATCATAATTCCCCTCTTGAGGGGTGCCTGAAAGGCGGGGTGGATAAATACTTCCACCTCCCCCTGCGGGTACCCCTCAAGAGGGGAATTTAAAAACCCCTTGAGGGGTTTTTATTTGAGATCCATTTTCTTCAGTATCGCCGTATATCGAGGCTTGCTCTTGCGTTCTAGATATTTGAGGTGGGTACGCCTATCTGCCACCATCTTGATTAGCCCTCTTCGTGAATGATTATCTTTTTTATGTTTCTTTAAATGTTTAGCTAATTCATCAATTTGTACAGACAAAACAGCAATCTGAACCTCTGAAGAGCCCGTGTCTTTGTCGTGAACTTGGTGTTTCTTTATAACTGTCTGCTTTTTCTTTGTTGCTAACATATCCAGCATACTAGCACAAACCAGCATAAATTGCAAATAATATTGTGCGACATGGTATAATACACATGTATGGCCTCCCTAAAACAACTCAAAACCCAATTTTTGGAATATATAGAGATAGAGAGAGGTAGATCTCTGAAAACAGTCGAAAATTATGACAGATACCTCACTCGCTTTTTGGATTTTATCAAGAAAGACAAACCTGAAGACATCACAGACGGAGTTGTGCGTGAATTCCGCCTATGGCTCAACCGCCAAGCAACAAGTCAGGACAAAAACAACACAGATACACTCTCCAAAAAAACTCAAAATTATTACCTCATCGCTATCCGTGCATTTTTGAAATATTTAGCAAGACAAGAAATAAAAACTCTGCCTGCTGAGCGCATAGAACTGGCAAAAGTAAATGAACGCTCGCTCGACCTGATCACCCAAGCCGAACTAAAGAGACTGCTAGATGTGAAAACAGGCACAGACTTAAAAGGTATCAGAAATAAGGCAATACTAGAACTTTTGTTCTCCACTGGACTGCGTGTGTCAGAGCTTTGTTCGCTCAAAAGAGATATAGATTTAGCTTCTGATGAGCTTTCTATTCGTGGAAAAGGTGGCAAAGTGCGTGTAGTATTTATCTCCGAAGATGCAAAAAAATATGTAAAAGATTATTTAAAAATGCGCAAAGATATGAAAGACGCACTGTTTGTCCATGCAGACAATGAAGTAACAGGCAAAGAAAGTGACGGACTGACCCGACGCACAATAGAACGAATAGTAAAACAACAAGCCATAAAAGCCGGTATCTCAAAGCGGGTCACTCCCCACACTATGCGCCACCTATTTGCCACAGACCTCCTCGGCAACGGTGCAGACATCCGTTCTGTCCAGGCTCTACTTGGTCATTCAAGTATTATTACCACCCAAATATATACCCATGTCACAGACAAACATTTACACGATATACACAAAAAGTTTCATAATAAGAAATAAGGAATTATTTCAATAGATTCTTTCTTAAAAAATTTATCTTCTTTTATGTCTTTTACAATAATATTTAATTTGGCTTTTTTGTATCTGCGTCTAAAAGAATATAGAGCATTTGTACTTACGATACTTACTGAATATTTTACTTCATAAGCATTCAGCTTATCCTGATAGTCAATAACAAAATCCACTTCTTGATGATCTTTTGTCCTCCAATAATTTATATCAGCTCCTGTATGCATATGTTTTTCCTCCAAGATTCTCCATGCAATATTTTGGAATAAAAACCCTTCCTTTTCTTTCGCAAGATTTCCAAAAGTCCCTAAACTATAATGAAGAAACCCAATATCTATAAAATACAACATAGGCATTTTTGTGATTTCTCCTATCCTTTTTTTGCTATATGGTAATATTCTTTTAACTACATGTGTTTCTTCTAAATATCTTATATAATTTTTTATTGTTTGTGGTGCAATTCCAACTGCATCTGACAAATTACTATATTCGATCATAGAACCATTATATGTACCCAAAACTTTTATCAATTTCTGCAAGTCATCAAGCTTCTCATATTTTATAAGTGCCAACGCATCTTTATGTAAAAAACTTTCCACTATTTCATTTATAATCAAATACTTTTCTTCCTTGTTTTCTGTTATTACTACTTTTGGATATCCGCCATATGTCATGTATTCTTCGAGAAGCACTGTTTCTTTATTTGGTTCAAAATCATGTATTTCTTTTAAAGAGTTATATCTATATTCAGTTTTATATAAAAAGAATTCTTCTAGGGACACAGGATAAACAATAAATATTCTTTTTCTTCCTGCTAATGATTCATGAGTTTTTTCTTTTAGCTCAATACTGCCAGATCCAGATATAATAAATTTATATGGTAAATCCATATCATACATTCCTTTCAGAAATATCCCGGCATCTTTTTTCTTTTGAAACTCATCTATAAATACATATCCATAATCACTTCGTATTGTTGCTTTTAAATAATTTATGAGCTTTTCTTGCGAATCCAACAAAGAAAAATCTCTTTCAATGTCTAAATTCAGATACACAGTTTCTTTTTTTTCTAAAATAAGATTTCTTTGCACTTCCTTCATAATAGTCGTCTTACCAGACTGGCGAGGTCCGATAATCATCGTTATCTCCTTTTCTGCTATATGTTTGTAAATCTGGTCGTATATTTTACGCTTTATTTTCATAGTTATAAGTCTAACATTTACTTTTTTACAAGTCAACTTATGTTTTAGTATGACTTTTAAAGAACCCTAAAAAATAGAAAACACCAAGAGAGCGATATAGTGCTTCTATTGGTGTTTGGGGTTAAAAATTATTTTTTTTGCAGCTGGGCAATTGCCCAGATGACGGGGGTCCAACTGAGCTCTCCGTCAGCCGATGGAGATTGGTAATTTGAGGTTGAAAGATAGCAATTTTCCGAAATAAAAAATGTGCACGGAGAATTACCATTGTCTCCTTTCATTACCCCACCGGCTGTAAAAAAAATACCGATGGTTTTGGGGTTTTCTGTGATCCACCCTTTGCCTATACTGGCAAAGCAGGAATCGCCTAACGGCGACTCCACCCATCCTAAGTACTTTTCCTTTCGTTCATATCCTCCGGCGAGGAGGCTGTCCAGCTTGCGATAAAGCGGGCAGGACTCCCTCGGGAAAACGCGCACCGAGATGGTGTAGATGTAGTGGTCCTCGTCAGGTTGGACGGCCCGAGGGCCGGAGCAGGAAGAAAA
>LBZW01000003.1 GCA_000993955.1 Candidatus Nomurabacteria bacterium GW2011_GWA2_40_9 | reverse complement strand
CTTTGAAAAAGAAAATAGAGAGCTTTTTGCCCACCCAAGAGAAGTCTGGTGGTGTTCTCTAGGATTAAATCTAGGAGCAGAAATAGACGGCAAAAATGATAGTTTTGAAAAACCTGAGATTGTGTCAGCTTTTAAAAATAGCCTATAAAATCGAAAACCCACTTTCGTGGGTTTTCTCGGAGGCCGAAGCCATAATACTTATTATAATAGCAAATACAAGAATCATGTCAAGTAAAAGTATATATGTATAAAATATCTGCTATAATAAAAAGGTTAGAAATCTAAATGAAAAAACTTTGGCAAAAAATAATTATAGGAATCATAATACTCGGTGTTTTTTTATTGCCAATTAGTGCAGGGATAAATAATAAATTTGCAGTGAGGGTGGAGATAAATGAAGCGGGGGCAGTAGTAAATTGGTGGTATTCATGGACAGTCACTAAAGATACATATACTCCTGGCGGAAGTTTTAAGGATGTCAAAACTCATATATCAGATATATACCCTGATAACCCAAATGGGTGTGAGGCAGCTCGATCAGCATTTGCAACCTCTCAAACAAGTAATACCTCTATAAAAGTAGATACATCGTGTAGTAATGGTACACCACCATCAACAGATACAATTACAACACAAACATCATCACCTACAACGGATCAAAATCCAGCTGACATCCCTTTTGGTTGTACTTTTGCTTATCCAACAACATGGCCTAATTGTATTGTATGGATAGTATATACACTTATTTTTCAACCAATTGCTGCTTTTGCAAGATTAACGGCTCACATTTTAGATTTTTTTATCTACTATTCAACCAATAGCGATTCTTATGCACATGATTTTGTGCAAAAAGGCTGGGGGGCGATAAGAGATGTAGCAAATATATTCTTTATAGTCGCTCTACTATATGTAGGACTAAAAACAATATTGGGTATGAATGTAAGCAACAATAAAAGACTAGTGGGGACTATTATTTTAGTTGCTCTTGTAATAAACTTTAGTTTATTTACCACAAAAGTTGTTATTGATGCTTCGAATGTCCTGGCAAAGATATTTTACAACAACATAACACCAGTAGGGTCCAATGGACAAGATATATCCAATGACGAAGGAGAAAAATCTATCTCTTTAGGGTTAGTAAAAGAATTCAATCCTCAAAACATATTTGCAGAAAATAACTTTTCTATAAAAAAAAACATAGGAACATTCGCGTTTCTACTTTTCTTATCAATAATAATGATGGGGTACATGATTTACATATTCTTGTCTGTAGCACTTCTTTTCTTAGCTCGAGTTGTAACTCTCTGGATATCTATGATATTTTCTCCGATTGCTTTTGCCTCTCTCACTATAGAAGCGAATATGGGAGGACTTGGTTTTAAAAAATGGTGGACTGAACTTTTGAAAGTTGCATTTATGGCACCTATATTTATCTTTTTCCTTTATATAATAATACTATTCGGAGATCTGATGAGTATAGTAAAATATGGAAACACAAACACTGTAATAGAGGTTAATGATTTTCAAACTTATATGGGAATATTGATTCCCTTCATGATTATTTTTGCACTCCTAATGAAAGCCAAGAAGCTCGCTGTAGAATACTCTGGCGAGATGGGGGAAATGGTTACAAAAGCTGGCACAGCGGTGGCTGGCCTCGCTATAGGTGCAGCTACAGGAGGAACAGCGATGCTCGCTAGTGGTACTATAGGAAAATATGCTTCAAAAGTTGCCAATAATGATGAACTAAAGAAAAAAGCTGCAGCAGGAGATAGAGGAGCTCAAAGAAAACTTGCATTAGCAAATTCTGTTGCAAGTAAAAGTTTTGATTTTAGACAAACTGGAGCAGGAAAGATATTCCAAAGTAAAACTGGCTTGAATCTTAGTCAAGGAACTGGAGTCATTGGATTAGGTGAAGATAAATTAAAAGGTGGAAATAAAGCACGAGATGTGCGTATTCTAGAGAAAGAAGAAGAGAAATTAAAAACCTATCAATTAAGCAAAGCCGAAGCTGAAAAACAAACCAAAAAAGCAAATGATGAAAAAGAACCAAGAAGTAGAAAAAGCAAGAGCTTCAAATAAATTTGGTGTATTTAGTGAACAAAAAGCAAATGATGTAAGAGAAGAATATGAAAAGAAAAATCCTCCACCAATTGTTGTTGCATTTGATGAAAATAAATTTAAAGAAGCTTATGAAAAAGATGGTAAAAAGAATCTAAAAAAATATGGATTGGATAAGACGGTTGAGGGTGGAAGTGTTAAGAAAATATTAAATGCTGAACAAACAAATAAAGAACGTAGAGACGCATATGCAAACAGTTCAGATAATGAAGTCAGAGGGAAAGAAGGTGTTAGTAAAAATACAAAAGTAAGAAAGTATATAAGTAGATTCTATGATAATTGGAAAGAAGGTTTTGGTGAAACACTAGCAACACCAACAGGTCTTGGAGCAACCGCTGTTGCAGGAATTGCAACAGGAGGAATAGGATTAGCTCTTGTTCCAGTGTTTGGAGGATTCCTAAAAGCATTTACAGAACAAATGAAAAAAGGAAATCGTTCAACAAATATGGAACTAGTAGCAGGAATACGAAAAGGAATGGATAAAAAAGAAAAAGCCTTAAAAGATATTGCTGCAGCTTTTGGTGGCGATCTTAATCTTGTTGCAGCTGCAACAAAAGTTGCTGCAAAAAAAGAACCGGTAGTTCATATTAAAACTCCAGAAACCCCTCCCGGAACAGAACATGAAACAGAAGGAGATGGTCACACTAAATAACAACATTATTAAATAATAAAAAAAAATTATGGACGAAAACACAATAAAAATAATACAAGAAAAATTTGATGCATTACCAGAAAGTATTCAAGAAATGATTATGTCTTCTCATTATGAAGATACTTTAATAAAAGTTGGGCAGAAAAATAATTTAACAGTAAATCAGATGGGAGTATTGGAAAGAGAAACTACGCTCGTAATGATGGGGCTAACAAATCCAAAAGATTTTGAAACAGATATTATTCGTGAACTTAATGTTGAAAAAGCTAAAGGAACAGAAATTGTTACAGAAATTAACGATAAGATATTTTTAAAAATTAGAACATTGCTGAAACTAATGAATACACCAATAGGTGAAGACCCTGAAATAGAAGACAGTGAGCAAGCTGAAATAAATAAACAAAATGCTTTAAAAGATAGTGCTCCAACCAAAGTTGAAACACAAAGAGAGGTCGGGGAAGAGATATTTAGAAATGCTGGAATTGAGGTAGTAGAACCAGTCACCACCCCGCCTACGGCACCTCTCCTCCACAAGGAGGGGATGATACAAAACCTAGCAACTCCAGAAATTGAAGCACCGAAGGCGGAGGGGGTTTTAAACAAACAAGATTCAATCATGATGCAAAAATTATCTGGCACAGTTCAAATGCCAAAAACAACTACAGAACATGGCACAAATCCTACACCTGTAGGTACAACAAATCCTACTCCAAAGATAGACCCGTACAGAATGCCGATAGAGTAATTAATTAAGAATTAGAAATTACGAATTACGAATTTAAAAAATTGAAAGAAAATATAATACAGCAAAAGAGTTTTAATTTCGCTATAAAAATTATTGAGTTATATAAGTATCTTGTCGTAACAAAGAAAGAATTTATATTATCTAAGCAGCTCTTGCGAAGTGGAACGTCTATTGGAGCAAATGTTGAAGAAGCTTTAGGAGGCCAATCGAGAAAAGATTTTATTTCTAAATTATCTATAGCTTACAAAGAAGCTAGGGAAACAAAATATTGGCTTTCACTTCTAAGGGAATCCAAATACATGACCGCAGAAGAGCTGTCTATTGTTTTTATCGACTGCGAAGAAATATTAAAAATATTAGGTAAAATACAAAAAACATCGAAAGAAAATCTATAAATTTAATTGCTAATTCGTAATTCGTAACTTATAATTGAAATACATGCAATTCAAAGTACCACAATTTTTAGATATAGAAGATAAAATTTTTGGCCCTTTCACATTTTCCGAATTCGTATATTTGGCTGGTGGAGCAGGGCTGTGTTTTGTACTATTTAAAACGCTAGGCTTACTTTTGGGACTCATACCCATACTCATGGTAGCAGGGTTATCTCTCGCTCTGACTTTCTACAAGCCCAACAATAAACCATTAGTGGACATGCTAGAATCTGGGATCAAATATATAATTCAAGACAAACTTTACATCTGGAAAAAACAAAAAAAAGAAATAATAAAAGTAAAAGAGAGAAGCAAAATAAACCAAGCAGAAGCAGATAAATTAAAAGAAACTCATATCAGAATGCATAGTCTAAGTGGCAGTAAATTGCGTGATTTGGCATGGAGTTTGGACATGCTGGACTTGAAAAAATAATTTACTTTATAACTTTATGAACTTTATAACTTTCAACTAATCATTATGGCTCTAAGTGCAAAAGCAACTCAAGAGTTTGTCCCAATCAAGGAAGTCCGTGATGGTATCGTGGTGCTCAAAGATGGGGGACTGCGGGCACTGGTGCTTGCCAATTCTACAAACTTATCGCTAAAATCTTCCGATGAACAAAGGGCGACTATAATCCAATTTCAAGGTTTTTTAAATACACTAGACTTCCCAGTGCAAATATCCATACAATCTAGAAGACTCGACATCCGACCATATTTATTACTCCTAGAAAACAGAATGAAAGTGCAGAATGAGCCACTTTTGAAATTACAAACAAAAGAGTATATGGAATTTATCAGAAACTTTACCGAGACAGTCAGTATTATGACCAAAAGCTTTTTTGTGATTGTGCCCTATACCCAGATGAGTATACGAACTGATAAAGGAGTATTGAGAGGATTTTTCTCAAAAAAGAATAAACAAGAAGAAAAAATAGAAGAGCAGTTGGACTTTGAAGAAAAAAGGTCACAGCTGGAACAGAGAGTGAGCGTCATCCAGCAAGGGTTGAACCGTTGCGGGATCAAATCTGCTCAGCTTGGCTCCGAAGAAGTAGTGGAGGTATTTTATAAAGTATTCAATCCTGGGGAATTGGAAGGAAAAATAGAACTAGAACCAAATGCGTCTAGTGTCTAAGGCTTAAAGCCTGTATAATAAATCTATGGGAATTCTTGATACACTATTTGGAAATAAAAATGAAGAGATAAAAAAAGATAATTCGCAAATTGGAGCGAAGGCATCTAACTTTTTTCATAATTTCATACCCACGATTTCTCACAGACAATTGGTTTTCTCCAATTATAAATTTAGACAAAGTTTTTGATGTCTCTATATTTGTGCATCCGATAGACACATCTCTCGCACTTCGCGAATTCCAGAAAAAAGTAGCCGAGGTACAGAGCCAGATAAGTATCCGTGAAGGCAAGGGTATGGTCCGAGATCCGATGCTAGATACTGCATATCAAGATCTAGAGGGGCTCCGAGATAGTCTGATCCAAGCACAAGAAAAGATGTTTGATGTAGGAGTATATATCACAGTCTATGCCGACAATGATCTAGAATTATATAAAATAGAAAATGAAATCAAGTCTATTCTAGAGTCTAAACTTATCTATATCAAACCAGCACTTTTCCAACAAGACGATGGTTTTAAAAGTGTCTTGCCCATAGGTACAGATATATTAAACATTCACCAAAAACTAAACTCAGAACCACTTTCCTCTATATTTCCGTTTGTTTCTTTTGACCTGACTTCTGACAAGGGGATACTCTATGGCATAAACAGACACAATTCTAGTTTAGTAATTTTTGATAGATTCTCTTTAGAGAACTACAATTCTGTAACATTTGCAAAGTCGGGATCTGGCAAGTCCTATGCAACAAAATTAGAGATTTTAAGATCTCTGATGTTTGATATAGATGTGATAGTCATAGACCCAGAACGAGAATATGAATTCCTAGCAGAGACCGTCGGGGGCAGATATTTCAATATTTCTTTATCTTCTGACCACCATATAAACCCTTTTGACTTACCAATACCCCGTGAAGACGAGACAGCCGAAGATGTGTTGCGTAGTAACACTATAAACTTGGTTGGTTTATTTAGACTCATGCTCGGGGGACTGACTCCAGAAGAAGACTCAATTGTTGACCGAGCTATCACAGAGACTTATGCTATCAAAGACATCACTCCCGAATCTGATTTTTCAAATATAGAACCACCACTGCTCTCAGACTTTGAGATGGTCCTAGGGGGTATGGATGGCAGTGAATCTATAGTGACACGACTGGCAAAATACACCAGAGGTTCTTGGTCCACTTTTATAAACAAACCATCAAATGTTGATATCAATAAAAAATTTGTAGTCTTCTCGGTCCGAGATATGGAAGACGAGCTCAAACCTATAGCCATGTATATAGTCACACACTACATCTGGAACACAATTCGTAAAAATTTAAAGAAAAGAATACTAGTAGTAGATGAAGCTTGGTGGATGATGAAATCCGAGGACACAGCTTCTTTTCTGTACTCTATGGCAAAGCGAGGCAGAAAGTATTATCTAGGACTCGCCACTATTACTCAAGACGCAGCAGACTTTATGAAGTCCCCCTATGGCATACCTATCGTGACAAACTCTTCTATCCAAATACTTTTAAAACAATCCCCAAGCACCATAGATATATTACAAAAAACATTCAACCTGACAGATGAAGAAAAATATCTACTTCTAGAGTCTGGCGTAGGGGAGGGCATATTCTTTGCAGGTATGAAGCATGTGGCCATAAAAGTAGTGGCTTCTTATACTGAAGACCAGATAATCACCTCTGATCCTTCACAGATATTGTCTATCAAGAAAGCAAAAGATGATTTGGCACAAGCAGAGTTAAGTAGGTAGGATTCCCCTCTTGAGGGGTGGCTCGTAGAGCCGGGGTGGATAAATACTTCCACCTCCCCCTAAGGGGTACTCCTCAAGAGAAGAATAAAAATGCTATAATAAAAACGATGCGAAATAGATATTTTTTTATAAAAAGTTTTATACTAATTTTTACACTTTTGTTTAGTGTTTCAGTTTTTGCCCAAGTACAAAATACAGACATAAGTATAGATATAAGCCCTGCGTTCCCTACAGCAAATGAAAATGTTACCGTCAGACTAAATACTTATGTCATAGACTTGAGTAGAGCAAATATTACTTGGCTCATAAATGATCAGGAAGTAGCCACTGGCATAGGCAAGAAAGTATTTTCATTTACTATGGGGGGCATCGGGGAGAGCACTACCGTAACTGCGAGGATAGATACTGTAGATGGACAGAGTCTAGTAAAAAGTATAACGGTAATAGGCACAAATGTAGATATGCTCTGGGAAGCAGTGGATTCTTATGCACCACCTTTTTATAAAGGTAAAACTCTAGTAGCAAGGGAGGGAACTTTTAAAGTCGTTGCACTACCAAGCATACAATCAAAAACTGGTTATATCAACCCAAACAACCTATCTTATACTTGGGAGCGGGACAACAAAGGAGCACCCAATGCTTCTGGCTGGGGGAAAAGTGCTTTTTCGTTCAAGCAGAGCTACCTAGACAAAGTAAGTACAGTAGAAGTAAAAGTTGGAGACATATTCGGTAGCGTAAATACCTCTGGTAAAATCTTGCTACAAGGCACACAACCAAAAATATTATTTTATGAGAAAGACCCCCTACTAGGCATGCAGATGCAGAGATCATTAAATAGTAGTGGTTTTCAAGTAGCAAAGGAAGGGTCCACTCTAGTAGCTGTGCCTTATTTTTTCTCACCAAAAGATCTAAATTCTGCAAACCTTAAATGGGAATGGTTTACCGGAGGAACTCCTATCAGCACTCCAACAGTTAAAAACGAGCTCTCTGTAAAAGGAGTAGAAGGCAAAAGTGGCACATCTAGAATAAAATTGATTATAAATAATACAAAAACCCTGTTCCAAACAGCAGAAAAAGAAATCAATGCAAATTTCTAACATAACAAAAAAAATATCTCTAACTCTTTTTGCACTATTTTTAGCTTTTTCTTTTTTTAGTACGAGTTTTGCAATGGGTCCATGGGGAGGAGGAACAAGTTCGTCTGTAGAAATTTGGTCTTTCCATTGGAAAAGTCACCCGCCCCAACTTCTAAGTGAGGGGACGCCGACTTTCCCGTATCAAGTAGAGTGTGAGATAGCCCAAGGAGCCAAAGAAGCAGAGGGTTTTGATATAGTCAGTCCATGCTCCCTTCAACTTGCTGGAGGAGCAGAAGCGTCAGTATCAACAGACACTACATACACCTTTCTAGAAAAACTTCCTGGATTCGATGATACTTTTGACTCTACAAAGAAGTGTTCTTTTGTGGATTATTTAAACATTATGATCAAGCTCTTGATAGGCATAGGCGCAGTGCTAGCTATGGTGATGATAGTCATGGGGGGTATGGAATACATGACCAGCGAATTAATCTCTTCAAAAGAAGCAGGAAAAGACAGAATAAAGAACGCAATGCTCGGCCTTGTCATAGCTCTGTCTGCATATCTGATATTAAATACTTTAAACCCAAATTTATTGGATCTGTGTTTAGATAATTTACCAAGGGCTGAAATTTCTATAACACCAGAAGAAACATTAAGAAACAGATCTGGTAGTGGTATATGTACTCCTGTAACAAATGGTCCATGCAGTCCAACAAGTTTGGCAAGTGCTTTCCCTGGTAATAGTAACTTTGCTCCAGCTCCATTTAACACAATTGCTGGACAAGCATCTTCTATTTGTAATCTAGAAAGTCATGGCATAGCTAGTACACTTTCTGGTGTTGATAAGTGTGCTGATGGTAAGGCATTTTCATTTGGTTTGTTCCAAATTAATGGCTCTGCTCACAGAAGTAGTATACCAGCTTGTGCTAATGCTTTTAATATTCCGGCAGGACATGGAAACAGTCAAGGTAACCATATTTCTGGAGGCTATTCATGGACGTGTACAACTGTAGAGCCAGCATATACACAGTGCAAAAACTTTTTATTGAATCCAGCAAACAATATTGCATATGCAGCACAACTTAAGGGTTCAGGTGGTTGGGGACCATGGTCAACGTATCAATCATGTAATGATCCAGGAGAATTTTAACTTCAGGTATAGCTTCGGGTGTCCAACACCCGATAGTTATTATATATAAAGCGTTTTTAGATATTCTTCTGCTTTGACTATCTGCATGTTGGGAATTGGCTCCAAAGCATACCTCAAATCTCTGACAACTTGGTAACCCTTCCAGCCATATTTGGAATTAAAATATTTCAAACCTTCACTGAGTTTGCTTTCGCTCAATTTAACTTCTACCATTTCTTTTACTTCTTCATTTTCTACTAAAACAAAGTCCACTTCATTCTTTTGTTTATTACGCAGAGTGGCCAAAATTGTTACTTTTCCTGTCTCATCTGTCTGTGCATGTGCATGCTTGAGTAGTGACACCGCAATCATGTTTTCAAATTTTACCCCTTCGTCTCCCTGTACAAAGCCCGTATTATAGAAATAAACCTTGGGTTCTTTCAAAATCGATCTGTGAACTTTTTTTGTATACGGCTTTATCAGAAAAATAATATATAAAGATTCAAGTATAGAAATATAACTCTTTACAGTTGCAGAAGATATGCCTACATTCTCTGCGATAGAAGAATATGATATAGGGGAGCCTACTTTTGTACGAATTAATTCAAAAACATCTTTAATTGCCTTAAAGTTATCAATATATTTAAAATCAAAAATATCTTCTCGAAGTAAAGTGTCTGCATAAGAATTTAGCCAGAGCAAAGATTCATCTTTGCTTTTTGAAAAATATGGTTCAGGAAAACCACCTATGTCTGTAAGTTTGTTTACACTACCCTCTCTGAGCAAATTATCCAGCTTCAATTCTTTAATACTTATGGGCATCAAATGATGTAGTCTAAATCTACCAGCCATAGAGTCACCTGCATTTCTGTGTGCATTCATACTGGCACTGCCTGTAATTAAAATATATAAATCATCTTTTTTTGTATCAAAAATACCCTTTAAATATGTCTTCCATTTTGGCATTTTATGGATTTCGTCAAAAACAATTAGATCAGTATTACTTGGCCATATTTCTGATTTTATTGTCTTCCTATCTTTCAAAGAATCATAGGAAAGATAAAGGGGGTTCTTGTATTCCTTCATTATTTCCTTACTAAGCCACGTTTTTCCCACTTGTCGTGGACCGACAATAAAGACAAGTTTCTTTTTTAAATCTTTTAAAATTATCTCTTTTTGTATTCTTTGCATATATGACTATTATATACCTCTTTTCCGTTTAGTCAAGACTATTCGGTAAAGCTCTTCATTTTAGTCAACCACTCCTAACCTCCTGCCAAGCTCCGAATTTGCTAATTCGCCATTATCAGGAGAGGAACAATCCCTATGAATTTGTTCCCCCTGATAAGGGGGCTAGGGGGTTGTATTTCTTTTCATATAAAAAAAATTTAGTGTATAATAAATAAAGAAAAAATAAACATGCAAAGAAAAAATCTAAAATTATTAATAGCACTCATAATCATCGTCTTGATGGTGATATTTACATATTTCTATTTTGATAAAACAAATGATACTACAGGTGATACAACGGGGGACACGAGCACAGGCACAAATTTTGTTTCTGACTTTTTTAACTTTGGAGTAAAAGATAAAACAGATGGAAACACAAATGAAGAAACCCCTACAGACATATCTGACTACACACCACCAGAAAACACAACAGAGGCTCAGAAATTGAGATTAACAAAAGTCTCAAGCATGCCTGTGGCAGGATTTACTGTATTTATGAAAGAAATATATAAAGATGTAGCAAATCCAAAGAAAACAAACCCCTCCTCAGCTGAATTTTCTTCCCCCCCTGCTAAGGGGGGGATTGAGGGGGGGTCTAAAATTACACCCACTGCTCCAGCGACAGAATTTGTACCAATACTCAGATATGTGGCAAAAGAAACAGGTTTTATATATCAAAGTGCGGTGGATAAAATTCTTGAGCGTAAATTTACAAACACTACTATCCCTAGAGTATACGAGGCTTCGTTTGCCGACAAAGAAAATACTGTGATAATGAGGTATTTAAAAAAAGATGGTAAAACCATAGAGACTTTTACTGGAGAATTACCAAAAGAAGTGCTTGGGGCAGACACAGCAGAAGAAAATGAAATAACCGGCTCTTTCTTGCCAGAAAATATCACCGATATGAGTGTATCATCTGACACAAGCGAGATATTTTACTTGTTCAACTTCAAAGACGGAGTGGCTGGCACAACAGCTTTTGCTTTGGGTAGTAATAAAACTCAGGTATTTGATTCTAAATTCACAGAATGGCTCTCGCAATGGCCAAATAGTAATATGATCACTGTTACGACAAAACCAGCTTCATTTGTGTCGGGTTATATGTATGCTATAGATCCAAATAAAAAAGATTTGAAAAAAATACTCGGTGGAATAAATGGACTCACTACACTCACCAGTCCAGATGGAAATAATGTTTTATATAGCAACAATAATTTAAATATGAGTATCTACAACAAACAAACAGGGGAATACAAGCAACTAGGGGTGAGGACTCTGTCAGAGAAATGTGTGTGGGGTAGGGCGAGTGATGTAGTATATTGTGCTGTACCAAAATATATAAATGGTTCTCTCTATCCTGATACTTGGTATCAAGGTGAAGTATCTTTTTCTGACGATATTTGGAAGATATACACTACAGATGGGAATGGTTCAAAGATATTGGACCCTCTAATTAGTGGAGAAGGCACAAGTACAGAAGAAATAGATGGAATAAAACTTATGCTTGACCAAACTGAAAATTATCTATTTTTTGTAAATAAAAAAGATTCTTATTTGTGGGAATTGAGGCTAAATTAAATAGCCCCGATGTATTTTATAACCACTCTTCTAGATGGACCCACTCCTTGTGATTCAGTCTTTAGGTCTGTAACATCTGCTAGAAATTCATGGACAATACGGCGTTCATAGGCAGACATAGGATCTATCTCTATATTGGCTTTAAAATATCGAGCTCTCTCTGCCATCATATGCACTATTGCTTTGATATTTTCTATTTTCTTTTTCTGATATCCGTTTATATCTATCATAATTTGCCCACAAGTCGGACTTGTGGCTTTCCACAAGTCCGACTTGTGGTCTATCAACTTGCGTGCAAGGTGGTTTAAGGCTACGAGAGCTTCACCATCACGATTTAAAAATAAATGTGGTGTTTTGGTTTCTACAGAAAACCAAGTTGTGGTCTTGCTTGTTCCTTCTTCTGTAACAAGAATTTCTCCAGATACTTCTGTGATTTTTCCAATCAAGCCTTTTATTAGATTGTGTATTTCTTCTTTTTGCATTTTTATATTCTTATTTTTCAGTAAAAGAAATTGTTTTAACATTCTTATTATTATTTTCTTTATTCTTATAATTAGAATAAACTTGCTGACCAATAGCAAACATATTACTTACAATCCAATACAGGGCGATAGCCCCTGAAACACTATAAGCAATAAAGGCTACGAGAAAAGGAAAAACATATTTCATCTGCACCTGCATACTCTTTGCAAAGCTGGCTTGGAATGAACCGTCGTTTGCTGTATTTACAGTCGGTTTTGGCATAAGGCGTGCTTGGAAGAATTGAGATACCCCAGCTAAAACTGCCAAAATTATACTTTTACCGGCAAGGTCCACCCCCAAGAAAAACATATTTAAATGTTCTGGTACTGGCACAAAAAAGTACAACATGCCAGCATCGAATTTTATTCCTTTATAAAATACATAATACAATGCAAAAATTATAGGAATCTGTATCAAAACTAAAAGACAACCAGAAAAAGGATTTGTTTTGTGTTTCTTATATAAATCAAAAGTTTGTTTTGCTTGTTCTTCTTTGCTTGCTCCACTTTTTTTTATTTTATCTATTTCTGGAGTAAGGATAGTCATCTTTGCCTGACTTTCTATAGATTTTTGAGAGAGAGGAAACAGAAACACTTTCACTAAAATAGTCAGTGCTATCACAGCCAGACCGACATTTCCACCGGGGACAATAGATACCAAAAAAGCCAATGCATTGAGTAGTGGTTCGTATAAAACTGTGTTCCAAATATTTGTAAGCATTTTCTCATTCTATACGAAAAAGCTTAAAATTCCAAATTTCGGGTGTTGGACACCCGACGAGCTATATACAGTAAGCTATTATGGTAAATCAATATGATTCTTCTGCCATGGATGACAGTGCAAAATTCTAAAAAATCCCATTTTTACACCTTTTAAAACACCATATTTTTTTATGGCTATTTTAGTATATTCAGAACAAGTAGGATAAAAAACGCAACTTGGCTTTGTAAAACCAGAAATGTTTTTCTGATAAAAATCAATAAACTTAATACTGTATTTTTTTAAGGGTAGTTTGAATTTCATTGGAGAGAGTTTGTATATCGTCTTGATATTTTTTAAAAATGAAAACCCCCACAATACCAAGAGGGAAGTCGTGTATATGAGATTGTATAGCGTTATATCCTCTTCTTCTTAATAAATTTCTTTTCACAGCCGATTTAGAGACAGTTTTTGGAACAATAAAAGAAATCTGCGGGCAATTTGAGTTAGATAAAATAAATTTAAAAGAAATATGCTCAGAATTAACAAAAATCCCAGATTTGAATATCTGTTCTACTTGTTTGGTGCTAATTCTATTTATTTTAGGAAGCATATAAAATAGACCACAAGTCTGACATGTGGGTAAATATTTAAACTGAAAGCTTTTTTCGGCCTTTTTGCATTCTTCTTTTTATTACAGCTCGGCCATTTTTGGTTTTAGTTCTAACTAAGAAACCGTGTGCTTTGGCTCTTTTTCTCTTTTTAGGTTGATATGTTTGTGACATAATAAATAGTATATAACATTATGCACAGATTATCAACATACTTATCAAGCTTTCAATAATTTTACCTAATCTACAAAGTAGTATAATAGACACACATGGATACAAAGCAATTGTGGAAAAACTGTTTAATGGAAATAGAGAGTGGAGTTTCAAAAGCAAACTTTAGCACCTGGTTTAAAAACACATCTATCTTGAAAGAAGAAATGGGTATTATTTATGTTGGAGTACCAAATGAATTTGTCAGAGACTGGCTAAAAAACAAATATCACAAACTTATAACTAAAACTATTGCAGATACATATGAAAATATGCGGGCGGTAGAATACACTATAACCAAAATAGAAGTTAGCAAAGAAGAAGTGATAGAAAGTAAAAAGAATGAGCCTTATGTGAACAAAGAATTACCTTTGAAAGATTTGTATATAAATCTTGAAGATAATTTAAACCCTCGATATAAATTTGATTCTTTTATCGTGGGAGGTTTTAATGAATTAGCTTATGCTGCCTCTCAAGCAATCATAGACTCCCCAGGAACAAAATATAATCCGTTCTTTGTCTATGGTAATACAGGACTCGGAAAAACTCACCTTATCCAAGCCATAGGAAACTCTATAAAAAATAAATATCCTAACAAAAGAGTGCACTATATAACCCTGGAAAAATTCGCAACTGATTTTATAAATTCCTTGCAAGGCAACAGAGCAAACTCTTTTAAAGAGAAATATCGAAAATATGATTTACTTATCATAGACGATATACAATTTATTGGTAAAATGGAAAAAATTCAGGAAGAATTATTTCACACATTTAATACTTTCTATGAAAGCAACAAGCAAATTATCTTTTCTTCCGATAAACACCCAAACTATATCCCAGAGCTTGCCGACAGACTGAAGTCTAGATTTGCTCAAGGGATGATTGTGGATGTATCAGAGCCAGAATACGAATCTCGCCTCGCTATTTTAAAAGTAAAACTGACAGAGCAGGGAATAGACTTGGAGCCAGAAATTATAGATTATGTAGCTTCTAGTATAAGGGGGAATATTCGAGAACTAGAAGGAAGTTTAAATAGTATTGTTTGTCAATATCGCCTAAAAAACAAGCCTCTAACTCTAATAGATGTCAAAAATATTTTAAAAAATAATATTAGACCAAAGAAAAATGTATCTATTAAAGAAGTAGTGAGGACTGTGGGAGAATATTATCAATTAGATGAAGCTTCTATATACGAAAAGACACGCAGAAAAGAGATAGTAAAAGCAAGACAAATAGTAATGTATTTACTTAGAGAAGATTTTAATGTGTCTTACCCGCTTATAGGTTCTAAATTAGGAGGCAAAGATCACACGACAGTAATACACTCTTATTTAAAAATTCAAAAAGATATGAGGGTTGACCCGCAATTGATGCAAGAATTGGAACAGATTAGAATAATGTTTAGATAGAGGTTGATAAACAGTTGATAAGTTATTGAGAAGTATAAAAGAATGTGGGTATAAATAAAGGTTGTTTAATTATAAAGTGTTAATAAAAAAGTTTAAAATATTGGTAGTAATTTAATTTTGTGTATAAGTGTAAAAGTTATTAGAGTTATTTAAATAAATAAATTCTAAATAAAGCTTATTAAGTAATAGTTTAAATAGTTATCCACTTATCCACAAGACTAATAGTATTAATAGATTAAATATATAATCAATAAACAGTATGCAACATATAAAAATAGAATGTGAATTAGATAAAATTAAAAATGCAATCTCTCAAGTAGAGAAAATTACAGGAAAGAATCTAACTCTACCTGTTCTCAGTTCTATTCTTTTTATTGCATCAGGTAAATCATTAAAACTTCGTGCTATGAATTTGAGTTTAGGTATAGAAGTAGAAATTGCAGCTAAAATAGAAAGTGAGGGTATAGTAGCTATATCAGGGCAAGTATTAGCGGGAACATTTTTAAATATATTTCAAAATGAAAATATAAAACTTGAAGGAGTAGATGGAAATTTATTAGTACAAACTAAAAAGAGTCAAATAAAACTCAAGGGTCAACCACACGACGATTTCCCGACTATCCCCACTGTTTCTGGGGCAGAGTTTGAAATAGAAGCAAAGAAGCTTGTAGAAGGCATCAAGGCTGTTTACTATAGTGCTTCAGTGTCAGATATAAAAGCCGAGATATCTAGTGTTTACATTTATTCAAATCAAGATAATTTAGTTTTTGTTGCTACTGATTCATTTAGACTTGCAGAAAAGAAAATTAAAATTAAAAATATCCTAGAAATAGAAGGTATATTGATTCCTTATAAAAACATTTCTGAAATTTTAAGAGTTTTTGGAGATATTTCTGGTAGTGTAAAGGTTTGTTTTAATAAAAATCAAATATCTTTTTCTTCCGATAATATTTACCTCACATCTAGGATTATAGATGGGGTATATCCTGATTATAGGCAGATAATTCCAAAAGAATTTAAAACAGAAATTGTGGTACTCAAGCAAGATTTATTAAATGCATTAAAATTATCAAATATATTTTCAGATAAATTTAATCAACTAAATTTAGTGGTGAATGTAAAAGAAAAAATATTTGAACTTTCTTCTGCAAACAACGACATAGGTGAAAATAAAACACACTTAGACACAGTGATAAAAGGTGAAGATGTGACCCTAGGATTTAATTATAAATATTTCTTAGATTGTTTTAGTTCAATAACTACAGACAGTGTTTCTATTAGATTGAGCGACAATACAAGACCAATGGTTATAAACCCAGTATCTGATACCTCTTTTACTTATCTGATTATGCCGATGAATAGATAAAATTCCCCTCTTGAGGGGTGGCTCGGTAATCCGAGACGGGGTGGATAAAATACTTCCACCTCCCCCTTAGGGGGTACTCCTCAAGAGGAGAATAAAAAACATTATGATCGAAATAAAAGACATATTACTAAATATTAGCAATGTCTTGCTCAAAGCAGACATAAAACGCGAGACTGTTAGAGATGTATTGAATTCTGTGTTGGGTATTGAAATAAAGCGTGAAGATATTCAAATAAAAAACAATACTATTTATCTAAATATAAAACCCATCTACAAAAACGAGATTTTCTTAAAAAAAGAAGAAATCAGAGAAAAGCTAGAAAAATCTCTAGGCAAAAGACATCCAGAAATATAAATACTTTTTATATTACTCCACCCTAAAAATAGTATATGCTTCTGATCTGTTTGAGACAGTATCATAAGATATTACTTTTATTTGATTTTCGTTTCTGAGATTATCTAATTCTGATGGAACAAAAGGGAAGGTAAATGGATAGTTTGCAGTGCCCAAAAATACATCATTTATAAATACATCTATCTTTTTTAGAGGGTAGGGGCCGGTGTTGTTTACTTTTAAGTATATTATTTTATCTGCTAGGTATGTATCTGTGCTATTTGGCTCTACAACAGAAATGTTAGAAACAGATGTATTTGTGTGAATTGAATCTGACCATGTTGGTATATTTGCCTCTGTTGTCACACCATATTTGTATTTATTTTTCTCCCACCAACTTTGCACAGGTATCTCCCAATGTTCAAATTGTGAGTCGTCACTTGGGTTTGATGGTGAAGGACCTAAAATATCATTTTTATTGACCCAGTAGAGAATAGTATGCACATTTGTTATAGCTACTTCTTGTTTTGTTTCTACTGGAGTGAATTCTGTGGCTAGCCCACCTGAAATTTTATCTTTTATAAATGTCTCATTACCTTGCCAAATACCACGCAATATTGGCTTTACTTTTGTTGGATCTACTTCTAGGTTTGGTCTCTCAAAATTTTCACTCGGCAGTACTTTGAGTGCTTCTTTTATAAATCTATTCCAAATAGGTCCTGCCACAGCCGAACCTCCTTTTTTCATTGGTTTATTGTCATTGTTTCCAGCCCACACACCCACAGATATAGACGGAGTGTAGCCTATAGTCCACGCATCTTTGTTGTTGTTTGTTGTTCCTGTTTTTACTGCTACTTCATACCCTGGGACTACGAGAGGGGAATTGACTCCAAATGTCGGAATACGATTTTCATTTTTTTGCAAAATATCCGAAATAATCAACGCTGTGTTTTTTGGCAATACTTCTCTTCCTTTATTTATTTCAAATTCTTCTAATATATTTCCTTCAGCATCTTCTACTTTTAGTATGCTAGTATAATTATTTTTTATGCCATCGTTTGCAAATACACCGTATGCTGAAGTTATATCAAGAAGTGTTACTTCTCCGCCTCCAATAACGAGTGTCAAGCCATAGCGACTGATGTCTGAGAGTGTGCTGATACCCATATCTTCTGCTGTTTTTAGAGAGTCACGCATACCAGCCAGGTAAAATAGTTTTACTGCAGGAATGTTTCTAGATTGAGCCAAAGCATTACGCAAACTTATCGGTCCTACTGTTTTGCCATCATAATTTTGGGGCATATAACAATCACTCTGGCTACCAGTCATCGCTTTACCATAAGCATTACAAGTAGTTTGAAATTCTGTTGGCAAATCAAACAGTACTGTGTCAGGAGTAAAACCCTTGTTGAAAGCTGTGGCATAGATAAAAGGCTTGAAAGAAGAGCCAGGCTGACGCTTTGCTGTGGCTACATTGAAGTTACCATCTATAGTTTTATCAAAATAGTCTCTTGACCCAATCATTGTCAAAATTTGCCCAGTCTTGGGGTCTATGGCCACAAGCGAGGCATTCTTACCATTCCAATCTTTTTCGTTCTTTAAGGCTTCTTCTTTTGTTATTTCTTCTCCTTTTTCTTGGAGGTTATAATCAAGCGTGGTTGTAACCTTGAGTCCACCTTTTTCTACTATATCTATACCATATTTTTCTTCCAAATAATCTTTGATAAAAAAGACAAAGTGCGGTGCTTTTAATCCCTTCAGTTCCTGTGGCAAGAACGCTACGGGCTCACTTTTTGCTAAATCATATTCTTCTTTGGTAATGAAATTTAATTCTTGCATCTTATAAAGTACTAAATTTTTTCTATCCTCTAGTTTATCTGTGTGTTTTCCATATGGAGACAAGTATGATGGGGATTGTGGTATTCCAGCTAGATAAGCTGATTCGGCTATAGACAATTCACTTGCATGTTTATCAAAATAAGTTTTACTAGCTTCTTCTATACCATACACTGTGCCCCCATAAGGAACTTCGTTTAGATACAACTCCAATATTTTTTCTTTAGACATTGAGGCGTCTATTTTTACTGCCAGCACCCACTCTTTTACTTTTCTAACTAAACTCTTTTTAGAATTTAAAAGCGTGTTTTTTACGAGTTGTTGAGTTATCGTTGAACCTCCTCCACCAATACCAACATGAAATATATTTGACAGGACAGCTCGGACGGTGGATCTTATTCTGACTCCACTATGATTATAAAATTCAGCATCTTCTATGGCTACAGTTGCGTTTTTTATATTTACCCCCATAGATTCAAATGGAATGTTTGTTCTGCGCTCATCCTGGTGTATGTCATATAGTAGTACTTCTCCTGTTCGGTCGTATATTTTTGTTGAGTTTATTATTTTTCTTTCAACAAACGAATTGTAGTCTGGAGCCTTGAGTGTGGCTACCCAGATGATGCCAAGTGCAAAGAAAAAAAGAAAAGCCCCAGCCAAAAAATATAATATATGTTTAGTCAGTTTAATTTTCTTCAGATTTTTTTCAGTTATTTTTAACTTTTTTTTAATCATAAATACGTTTTTACAATATAGCATATTATGTGTTATAATTCGAGTTATGAAGGTTATAACAGACGAGAAAATAATCGATGAAGTTTTAAGTCGTGGAGTCCATGATGTTTTCACGAGAGAAGAATTAAAAAAGAAACTTCTCTCTGGCAAGCAGTTGCATTTTAAACTCGGGACTGATGTAACTGGCTCTTTTTTGCACCTTGGACATTCTGTGATCCACCGCAAACTTCGAGATTTTCAAGAACTCGGACATAATGTCACCCTTATCATAGGGGATTTCACTACTTTGGTTGGAGACCACTCAGACAAAATAGACATGCGTAGCGAAACAAACTCAAGAGATATAAAAGAAATGGAAAAGAGTTACAAAAAACAGTTTTTTAAGACTGTTATTGAAAAACAAACTACAATAAGACATAATTCTGAGTGGTTAAAAAAATTAAATTTTAATGATGTAATAAATTTAACTAAAAATTTTTCAGTTGCTCAAATGCTTGATAGGGAATCTTTTATGCAAAGATATAAATCTGGCAAAGAGATAGGATTGGACGAGTTTATGTATCCTTTAATGCAAGGGTATGATTCTGTTGCATTGAATTGCGATGTTGAGCTTGGGGGGACCGATCAGACATTTAATTTGCTTGCTGGTAGGCATCTCATGCCTACATTCAAACAAGTTCCTCAGTGTGCTGTTGTTATGAAATTGCTGCTTGGTTCTGATGGCCGACCAATGGGAAAAAGTTTAAAGAATTTTATACCCATCGGGGGAGAATCTATAGAAATGTATGGGCAAATTATGTCTGTGGTAGATGATGTGATTTTTGATTACTTCGAACTTGTTACACGGGTGCCTATTTCTCAGATAGAAGAAATGAAGCAAAAAGTAAAAATTGGAGAGAACCCTATGATGTTCAAGAAAATACTTGCAAAAAACATCGTGTCTTTTTACCACGGAAAAAAGAAAGCAAAAGAAGCAGAGGAGAGCTTTATTAAAACTTTTCAAAAAGGAGAAATTCCAGAAGAGATGACAGAAGTGAAAGCAAAAGTAGGGGAGAAACTTTTAGATTTATTAGTCAGAGAAAAAATTATTTCTTCTAAAAGTGATTTTAGAAGGTTAGTAGAAGAAAAAGCTGTTACAAACCTAGATACAGATGAAAAATTAGAAGATGTAAATATAGTAGCCGTGTCTGGTATGAGATTTAGAATAGGGAAAAAAAGGTTTGTAAGAATTATATAAAAAAACAGAATTAGAAAATTTTTTAATAGTCTGGGGATTTTTTCCGAGGACTTTAAAAAATTTTCTAATTCTGTTTTTTTATTAGTGAAAAGAATCGTCAGGATCCTCTTCGTCTTCATCAAACCTAAAGTCATTGATAGCTTCATCTGCTAGGGGATCTAGCAGATCATCATCGTCTTCTTTTAAACTATCTTCTGCTAAAACTTCTTCATCATCGTAACTCATATTTATTTAAAATTTATTTAATTATAATAATTATTATATTTCTATCAAAAACAAAATTGTTTGGCAAGATGTAAATCAAAAATATGTGGATAACCCGGTAGTAGAACTTTGCGATATGTAAAACATGCATCTAGCAAGATGCGTCGCAAAGTCTCACTACCGGGTAACCCCTATTCAATATTTCTTATGTGTGCAAATGCCGTGAGTGCTATGGCTATTGCATCTAGTTCATCATCGCTTTTTTTAGCATTATCTATGTCCACCAGCATCTTTACCATCTTTATCATCTGCTCTTTGCTCGCTTTTCCGTAGCCGGTAGTAGCTATTTTTATCTGGGGTGGAGACGCTTCAAATATTTTAAGTCCTGCACACATGGTCTCATATATCACGACACCTCGCACTTCTGCCACACGCATGACTGTTTTTTGATTTGTAGTTAAAAAGAGTGTTTCTATAGAAAGCACGTCTGGTTTGTATTTTTTGATTATTTTTTTTACTTCTTTCCCGAGTATATGAAGCCTCTCTTCAAAAGGGAGCTTGGCAGAAGTTTTAAAACATTCGGAAAATAGCACCTTTTCCTTGTTTTTTGAACCAACGCTTTTTTCAAGCACTGCGATCCCCAACCTCTCAAACCCCGGATCAATTCCTAAAATTCTCATCTATTTATTATAGCATTTACCATATTCACTTTTTTCTTAGTACCGTAATAGCAACGGCCGTTGTCATAATGGGAACAACTATTCCGCATTAGTGAATACATCTTGTACGTCGTCATTATTTTCTAGGTCATCCACGAGTTTTTCAAGTAGCTCCAAATCTTCGTCCGTTGCTTCGACAGTACTCGTTGGTGTCCATACCAGCCCTTCCGGAGAAATTTCTTTTTTAAACGCCCAAGCTACAGAGCCGATACCAGCGAATGTTGTGCCGTTTTCTGCCAGGATATGTTTTACATCTTGGGCAGTTCTGTTTCTGCTGTCTGTGAGTGTCTCTATTATTACTCCGACTCCGCCTGGCCCATATGACTCATACATTATATTCTCCATTGTCACATTCGAGTCAGAAGCTTTTTTCACAGCTCTTTCTATTATATCTTTTGGCATATTTACCTTTTTCGCTTTTTCTATAGCACTTCGCAGTCCCGGAGAATCTTTCCCTCCGGAAAGCCGTGCCTCTACGGCGATAAACTTCACTAACTTTGAAAAAATTTTGCTTTTCTTTGCATCAGTGATTGCTTTCTTATTTTTTATTTGTGACCATTTGTTGTGCCCTGACATATGTTTTTAATATACATTAAAGTTTTTGGTATTTAGTAGCTCGACCGAGTCCAATTCTCTCAATCAAGTGCAAGGACAGAAGTTTTCTCAAGGATTGCTTTATTGTTTGTTCTGGTAAGTGTGTTTTATTTGCTATCTCTTGTACCCCAAATAAGAATTCTTTTGAGGTAAAAATCTCAAATACTTGTTTATGCTTTTCAGAAAGCAGGTCTATAGGATTATCAGTAAGTAAAATCTCTTTTGCTCTTTTTGTTTGTTCTATAAGAGTATCGAGCATAAAAATGAGCCAAGGAGTGATATCAGCTTTTTCTGTTTTATGAACTTTCTGCGTTTTCCTTAGAGCATCATAATATTGTGGTCTTTGTTCTTCTATAATTTCTTCCAAAGATACATATTTAATATAATCATAACCTGCATGCAGAAGCATCAGGTTTGTAAGCGCGCGTGATGTTCTGCCGTTACCATCTGTAAAAGGATGTATTGCAAGAAATTCAAAAATAAAACTAGCAATAATAAGTAGTGGGTGTAAATTACGCTCTTTTGCTTCCCTTATCCAAAAAAGCACATCATCCATTTCTTTTTTTACGAGCCAAGGTTCAGTAGGTTCAAATATAATTTTTTGATTTCCGAGTTGATCGATAGAGGCGACTTTATTTTCTCTGTTTTTATATTTACCTTTATGGTCGTGGTCTTTTTTTGCATAATGAAGTAAAATTTCATGAAATTGCAAAATCACACCTTCTGTTATTGGTATTTTTTCATAACCTTCAAAAATTTTATTGAGTAAGTCAGCATATCCTGCCACTTCTTCCTCGTCTCTGTTTGTTGGAGGAGTACTTTTTAAAGAAGCAAGCAACTTCTCTACTTCTTTATCTGTCATTATTGAGCCTTCAATACGAGTCGACGCACCAGTCGAAGTGACGATCACAGATTTCTGTAATTTTTTTAGAGTATAAGGACTGAGTGTTTTAGCCCCTTTCCAAAAACCCTTAAACTCGTCCACAAGGGCTATTTTTGAAGCAATTTCAGCTGTCATCTTTATTCTTTTTTCGTATATATTCTCCATATATGATTGTATATGATTATATACGATTTAAATAAATATGTCTAGTGAGGAGGATTAATCTATAGGTATTTCAAACCCCAAGTGCTCATAGGCTTTATTCGTAGCTATTCGTCCACGGGCGGAACGTTGCAGGAGGCCGAGTTGGATGAGGTAGGGTTCTATCACTTCTTCCACTGTAGCTTCTTCTTCACTCATGGCTGCGCCGATGGTCTTGAGCCCGACTGGTCCACCGTTAAATTTCTCGATCAGAATTTCTAGAAACCTTCTGTCTGAAGAATTTAGGCCTATCTCATCTATGGCGAGCATAGCCAAAGCTTCATTGACTGTTTTTTTACTTAAATTCTCACTTCCATTATTTTCTTGATTTTTCTTATATACTTGAGCATAATCACGAACTCTTTTTAGAAAATAATTTGCAGTACGGGGAGTAAATCTGCTTCTTTTTGCAATTTCTTCTAAAGCTTCTTCTTCAAATTTTATATTTAATAATTTACTAGAGCGTGCCACTATCTTTGCAATTTCTTCATTTGAATAAAATTCTAGCCTAAATACTCCCCCAGAAAATCGTGAGCGAAGTGGGGAGGAGACAAGGGCTACTCGAGTAGTAGCTGCGATGAGCGTAAAAGGTGGCAAGTCTAGCTGTATAGTGCGCGCAGAAGGCCCCTTGCCGATGATGATGTCGAGCACACCGGATTCCATAGCAGGGTAGAGTATCTCTTCTACCATTTTGTTTAGTCTGTGAATCTCATCTATGAAAAGTATATCTCCAGAAGCGAGGTTGGTAAGGATAGAAGCGAGGTCGCCTACTTTCTCTATAGCTGGGCCAGAGGTGATTTTCATTTGTCTGCCAGTCTCTTTTGCGATTAGGTGTGCGAGAGTGGTTTTCCCTACTCATCCCATTTTACTGGTCTGAGTGTTTGGTCTAGATAAGTCTCATCTGTATTTTTGTTTGTATTATTAGTTTTTTCAGTATTTTTGCTTGACATTGTTTTTATAATATGCTATATTACTAAATATTGTTATTTAAAACCGATATTCTGTTGATTATCAACAAGGTATCCACATTATAACATTTTAATTTTACTTTATATAAGTATAATTATACCAAGAGAGCACCAATCTCTAAGCAATCAGCCATCGGTTATATAATCTTGCGTAGGACGTTCTGGTATTTTTTAAATCACTGGATCTATCCTTCAAGAGATTGTTACTTTGTGGGTTTAGCCCTAAAAGGATTGTTTAGAGATTAGTGCTTTTTTTGATTTTTATTTATAAAATCACCCTGAGCAAAGTCGAAGGGTAACTATTCGATTTTATATTTCTCGTAATTCAGACAGAAGTTTTCTCCACCGGCTTTAAAATTTTTATAAGCCTCATCTATTATTTCTATAGCTTCGGCAGAATTTTTAACATGAAAAGCAAGTTTATAATCATTTTCTTCTAAATAACCTTTTGCCAAGGGTTCTTCTTTGATCCAGTGAAGCAGTCCTTCCCAGCCGTCACCGACAAGTATGATCGGTATATCACAGATATGGTGCACTTGGACCAGTTGCCAAGTATAGAAGAGCTCAAGCAGTGTTCCGAGTCCTCCGGGCTCCACTATCACTGCATTTGATAAAAGCATAAACTCATCTAGTCTTCTGGAAAATATCGGTAGTTTTTCTCTGTATCCCACTCCTTCATTAAATTTTTGTCCCCAAGGTAAATCTACTCCTATGCCCACAGAGTGTGCATTGCTTCCACTTATAGTTGTGCCCATTTTATGGCCTTCATTGGCTGCTTTCATCAGTCCTGGTCCTCCACCAGTTATTACATCTACACCTTTTTCTCCGAGCACTGCTGCGAGGTGTTTTACTCTTCGGTATATATCATCTCCTTCTTCTATTTTAGAACTGCCAAATATTGCCACTCTAAAGTGGTTATCAGTATTTTTCTTAAATTCTTCAAAATTTTCTGGATTCATATTTTATTTGTCCACATGTCGGACTTGTGGAGAATCACAAGTCCGACATGTGGTCTATTATTCTTCAAACATATCGACTACACTCTGCACTTCTTCAAATGAAGTAGTGCCGTTCAATATTTTTACCACACCGTCTTGACGCATAGAGAGTATGCCTTGAGTTTTTGCCACTTTTTTTATCTCTCGTTCACTAGGGTTTGTAGAAATTATTTTTTCTATTGCCTCATCTGTCTTGATGGCTTCAAATATACCTATTCGCCCTTTGTATCCGGTAATATTGCACTGGTCACAACCTACATGGGAATACATTCTAATTGGTGCATCTTTATTTATACCATATTTTACTAAATCTTTACCTTCTTCTATCATACCGTCTATGATAAGTTTGATTGTTTTATTTTCTTTTTCTGTACCAGATTTTTCTACTTTACACACTGGGCAGAGTTTGCGGACTAGTCTCTGAGCAATAGAGAGGGACAGTGCAGATACCATAATCTTTGGATTTATGCCGAGGTCGATCAAGCGGGGGATGACTCCAGCGGCGTTGTTTGTGTGGAGAGTAGAGAACACTAAGTGTCCGGTGAGGGCGGACTGCACTGCTATCTTTGCAGTTTCTGCATCTCGTATTTCTCCGACCATGATTACATCTGGGTCTTGGCGGAGCGCCGCCCGGAGTCCTTCCAAGAATCCATATTCTTTTTCACTGTTTGTCTGAGTTTGAGTTATGCCCTCTAGTCTGTATTCCACTGGGTCTTCAATAGTTATGATGTTTATTTCTGGGTTATATATTCTACGCAAAAATGCATACAGCGTGGTTGTTTTACCAGAGCCTGTTGGACCAGTGACTAGTATGAGTCCGTTTGGTTTCGCTATTTGTTCTTCGATAATAGAGAATAGATATGATTCGATACCGATACTGTCGAGCCCGACTTGGATTGATTTTGGGTCGAGTATTCTCATGACGATGGACTCACCATATGATCCAGGGATGAGTGAGGTACGGATGCTGATCTCGTCGTTACCTTCAGTGATACTAAATCTCCCATCTTGGGCCTTGTTTGCAGTGAGTTTCATTCCAGAGAGTAATTTAATTCTAGAATTTAATAAATTATAAGTATCTATTCCAAAAAAATCTACATCTTGGAGTACACCGTCGAGTCTCAATCTGAGGCGACCTCGGTCTTTCTCTGGTTCTATGTGTATGTCTGAAGCGTTGATAGCGATAGCTCCTGCTAGTATGATCTCTAGCAGGCGAGAAATCTTGTGTACTTTTTTTTCTGCCATTGCTTTTTTGATAAGTGCAGTGATGTCTTGCATTTGGTGGATATTTTTTGCTGTTTCACGCAAAATTTCTCCAGATATATCCAAGCCCCCAATCTTAGAATTTTCGGCCATAGAAAGTTCTTGATATCTCTCCCAAACCTTTTCTATACTTCTGTTTGAAGTCATATAAAAAGTAGGCACCAGTGCTCTGCGTTCCATGTCTTCTGTTAGTTTGCTGATGAGTTCGGGGGAGGGGGAGCGGAGAGCAATGTAAATATTTTTACCGAGCAATTTAAACGGTGCAATGTGCATCTCTCGCGCATCTCGTTCGGGTACAGAGCGAAGTGCCTCATTGTCTATTGGTATTCTGTACAAGTCCACATATGGCAAGCCGTATTTACTCTCGGCCAGCACTGCCACGAGCTGTTCTTCTTCTACTCTCCGCAAATCCTCCAGCTGTTTATTTTGTTTTTCTTCATCAAAGTTGGACATATGTTAGTTGATTATATCTTTTAATTTGCATTCACACACTTGACATTTCTTTATATAAAATTATATAATACTTGTATATTCACACGAAAAAGGATCCGAAAGGTGCTTGTGCCTTAGGAGCCTTTTTCATTTCTATTTAAATTTATATAAGACCTTATGTTTTCAATATAGTCATAAAATTCTGAACCGAGTTCTTTGTATAATGAAGAAGCAAACTTTTTATTTGGAAAAAGTATTTTTTTAAACTTATTTTTCTTTATTAAATAATCAACTAATTTTTTGTAATCCCCATCTCCAGATATCAATACCACTTTCTCTAATTTTTCATTATCGAGTAGATGCTTCATTGTTTCAAATACAATATCAGTGTCCACATTACCTTTCTTTTGTGCTTTTAGATTAGCATTATGTTCTTTAAATGATACAATGAATCCAGCTTTTTGCAGGTTACTATATAAGTCTTGTTGTTTTTCTGATACATAACCTAAAAAATAATAAGCTTCTTCTATGTGGTACTTATCTTTTAAGTAAATTCTAAGTTTATTGTGATCTATTTTCCAATTCTCATCCTTTATAC
>LBZW01000002.1 GCA_000993955.1 Candidatus Nomurabacteria bacterium GW2011_GWA2_40_9 | reverse complement strand
CTACACAGCAACAGCAGGAAGTACTGGCACAGCTGACAACGCTCCAACAGAAAAGGTCACGATATTAAATGACGGCAACGTCGGCATCGGGACGACGGGGCCGAGTAGAACATTACATGTTGTAAGTACAGGTGATGCTGGAGCGTTCGATGGGGTTTCCGCTGGAACAACTATTACAAATGCAGTCGGACTATCTATAAATAACACAAGTGCTACTACTGGTAATCTTGCGGGTATAAATTTTGGAGATAATACAGCCAGTGGAAGCGGTGCTTCAGCTACAATAGCTGCTGTTTTAACTAATAGAACAAGCCATTATGCGGATATAGCGTTTGGAACCAGAGCAGCAGATGGATATTTGGAACGAATGAGAATTTTAAGCACAGGCAATGTCGGCATCGGGACGACGAGTCCAAATAGCAAATTGCATATTTATCAGGCGGACACAGGAACTGGCAATTCGATTCTTCGACTTCAAGGGGTCGGGGACCAAGGTGAAGAAACGGGATTTACTTTCTACGCTCCTTATGGAACAGATAGCTTTAATCGTGCTGGAAGAATTTATACGGCTTTTAATGATGCAAGTTTTACTGGGGCTCGTTTAACTTTGCAGTCAATGACAACTGGCGATACATTGGTCGATACGGTGACACTAAAAAACGGCAACGTCGGCATCGGGACGACGAGTCCTGGAGCAAAATTAGACATTGGTCTTGCCGGCACCACATTGGGCACACTTCGTCTCGAAGGAAACACGTCAGGGTATGTGCAATTACAGCCCGCTGCCGCGGCTGGAAGTTGGACTCTCACTCTTCCCGATGTTGATGGTGACGCTGGACAACAACTTCAGACGGATGGAGCGGGTATCACTTCTTGGGCGGCGGCTGGGTCTTTGCGCAGTATGAAAGATATTTCTGGAGAGGTCACCGATGCAAATGTAGCCTTGGATCAAATTCTAGGAACCAAAATCTATCGCTTCCATTACAAACCAAAAATGGGAACTGGAGATAGCACTACAGAATATGTAGGTGTGATGGCAGACGAAGCACAGTGGGCAATGCATTTTAACGGAACAATAGTGAATCCAGTTAATACTCTAGGTTATATGGTTTTAGGAATACAAGCTACAAATAAAAAAATAGATGGGCTTGATTTAAAACTTGAAGGTATAGAAGAAAGGTTAGTGGCTCTGGAGGGAGGCATGGAGGGGGAAAGTGCCACAGGCGTCGGCAATTTCGGCACTGTAGCAGCAGGGTTCTTTAGCGATGTAGTAAAAAAAGTAGAAAATGGAGTGGTGTTTATGAAAGGATTAGTGGTGGATACTTTGAAGATAGGTAGTAGAGATAAAAGAACAGGTGTCACTTTGTATGATGAAGTCACAGGCGAGCCGTACTGTCTCTCTGTTGCCAATGGAGCAACAAAAACAATTGCTGGTGAATGTGTTGTCATAATACCACCAGAAAATACTTTGGAGCCAATAACAAAATCAGAACCAGTAGAAACTCCAACATCAGAAATCGAAATTATTCCCCTCCTTGTGGAGGAGGGGGCAGGGGGTGGTGATCCTACTGAACCAGAAATTGAGATCATAGAAGTTACAGGAGAAGAAATACCAACAACAAATATTTCAGTGGAAGAAATAGTAGAACTACCGACATCTGTTACTGCACCAGTAATAGAAGAAGTAGTGTTACCTGTGGAAAATTTGAGTGAAGAAGTAATTCCATAAAAGTAAAAATTGGTAATTTAAAAAAATAAAAAAATTGACAAAATAGAAAAGATGTTTCAAAAATTTATACAAAATCATATCACAGATGGGCATCGACAGGCCGATTTTGCCACACACTTGTGATATTTCACCACGAGGTTTCCGTGATATAATCCGTGATACGCTTCATATTTTGAAATAAATGGTATAATAAATTTATGCTCAAAAATACTACAGCATATATTGATGCTTCAAATTTAAAATTTGGCATAAAGCAGAGTGGTTGGGAACTTGATTATAAATCATTTCGTTCGTGGCTTCGTGATAAATTTGGTGTTTCTAGAGCAATTCTTTTTATGGGTCTCATACCCAATAATGCTGAATTATATAATTTTTTGCAAAATATTGGCTATGAAATTTCTTTTAAACCTACTATCACAAGCAAGGAGGGTAGAACAAAAGGAAATGTGGATGGAGAACTTATTTTATGTATAGCAAAAAATTTTTATGAAAATAAACTAGAAAGTGCTGTACTAGTGTCCGGAGATGGTGATTACCATTGCATTGTAGAATTTTTAAAAGAAAAAAAGATACCCATTAGTATAGTTTCCCCAAACAGAAAATATCTTTCGCTTTTATTAAAAAGAACAAATGTGCCAATAGTAATTCTTGATGAATTTATAAATAATTTACGTCAAAAATGAAAAAGCCCCCAAATATGCCGTAACATATCAAGGGTCTCTTTCTTGTTTATGATTAAAGTATAGCAACCCCAAAACACAATGTCAAGCAAAAATCACAAGGAATACCCTATTCTCGGCAAAGAAAATCTAACAGATATTGATCTCAAGGTACCACGGGTGCGTGTGGAGCAAAACATAAAGTTATCCTGTCCTTTTTGTGAGAGCGTAAAATTTGTCCGTCGAGGCACCCGCAAGAAAAAACACGAAGTGGTACAGCTGTATAAATGTGGAAATATAGAATGCAAAAAAACTTTTACGGATAGCTCAGTCAAGGGCCGTCGTTATCCCCTCCAAGTCATCATCGACGCTATTAGCTATTACAACCTCGGTTTTACCCGCGAGAAAGTTTGCGGAATTATCCATCAATTGCATAAAAAAGTCCGCCCCGAGCCAGAAACTATTTCTCGCTGGGCGGAAGAATATGCCGGCCTTTGTGCTTACAACAAAATGCGTTCTTATGGACTAAAACTTTTTGGCCCGATGGAAGTGCTAGATGTGGTAACTATGGCGCATCATCAGCTATACCGTTACCGATATCACAAGGCGAAAATTTTATTAATGATGCAAGATTATAAAAATAGAAATTTTTATCCCCTAAAAGAATATCTGGATGCCATAGCCACCGAAACACCTCATCAATTTTTTAATAGTGGCGAGCGTATGAGCGATGTGCGAAGTATGTTTAGCACTGCAGACATGATCGTGACATCCAAAACAAATTATGCCAACCGGCTAGCGGAGTTTGCTCTGCGAGGGGTATCTAAAAACAAAGACCGACATGAAGGTGTGCAAAAATTTATGATTGCAAATGACTCAGTAACTGTGGCGACCGAAGTGCCAGTGTATATAAGAAGAGAAGATATAGAATACATGCAGAATAAATTAAATTTTCAGATTGTGGGCGAAGAGGGGATTAGTTTTAGAAAAAGATCGGCACGGGAAAATAAAAAATCGGCAAAAGGGAAAGATTTCAAACAAGACAAAATCGGCACTGAGTCCTTTCAGATCCCAGAAATTCTCACTGGTCATATTGATCTAGTCCAAGTTCGCAACGGCCAAATTCATCTGCTCGACTATAAACCGAAAGCCAAGAAGGAAAGACCCATAGAACAACTGACTTGGTATGCACTTGCACTCTCCCGCCTGACGGGGCTAAGATTATATGAGTTCAAGTGTGCGTGGTTCGATGAGACGGATTATTTTGAATTTTATCCACTGCATGTAGTGAAAAAGATTATGAGTAAGAAAAAAAGAAACGCACATTTTAGAAGCGGAATCAAGGAGGAGATACCACAAGATGATGTGATAAAGATAATAAGGCGAAAATAAATTATGATATATCAAAAATACATAACAGGAAAATGGGACAAGGGGAGTGCCGCAGGCGTAGGACAAAATCGGCACTGGGGCGCAAAATTCACACCCAAGAAACCAATTAGGAGTTTCAGAGATTTAGAAGTGTATCAAAAAACTCTAGAATGTTCTGTACTCATAGACAAAGATATCGTACCTGCTTTGGAAAAAGTAAAAGATAGCAGAGTGGAGGAATTGTCGAAAAATGCGATGGCGATTCCACTTTATATCAGCGAAGGTCACTCACTGCGTTTTGCAGATTTTGGGCTAGCACTTGGCTATATAGAAAAAGCATTGTCTGGATGCAATAGGGTGTCTGTTTATCTGGATCATATCAAAGGAACTTATGGAGACAAAGTAAAAGCAGATTTGATTGAAGATTTGATAAATCGCTACACTCTGGTGCGTGGTAAGATTTTTCGTCTAGAGCAGTCGTGGAAAAAGTTTATGAAAACAGATCTAGAAATGGGTCAAAATACAATACAGAAAAAAAGATAATTTTAGGGAGTGTGACAAATAACACAGAGTACAAGTGTGCAGTCTGAAGATGGCGGAGGAGAAGACAGATCGAAATAACAGAAGTTACTGATACAGTAGAAAATATATAGTCTGCAATATAGGTCTGGTTAGGTTGCGTTTACATAGTGGTTATGCTAGTATATGAACTGGAGGTTAGTTTAAACCTAAGTTCCAGTAGATATATGAATACAAAAGTTCAAAAAGGCGAATATATGGATACTTTATTAAGGTCAAAAAACAGCGTCTTTTCAACAAAAGATATTGCTTTACTTTGGCGTGACACCCAAACTACAGCTTCACAAGTAAGATTAAATTATTATGTAAAAATTGGGAAGCTTATTAGAGTTCGTAGAGGTATTTATGCAAAAGATAAAAGTTATGATAAGTATGAATTTGCTACTAAGATTTTTAGACCTTCATATGTTAGCTTTGAAACTGTTTCTGGTATGACTGGTATGACTTTTCAATATTATGGAAATATTTTTGTTGCTTCTTATGTAAAGAGAGAAATCAAATGTGATGGACAAATTTATTCTTTTGTAAAGATGAAAGATTCAATTTTAGCTAATCCAATGGGGGTAGACCAAAGTGGGCAATACGCTATAGCTTGTAGGGAAAGAGCATTTTTGGATATAGTTTATAGGAGTAAAAATTATTATTTTGATAATCTTCGTCAATTGGACTGGGATAAAGTATTTGAAATATTACCAATATATAATAATAAAAAAATGGTAAAGACAGTAGAAAAATATTATAAACAATACCAAATAAATAAATAAAAATGACTTTAAATCCCGAAATACACAAGAATATTATTTTACAAATATTAATAGATATTTATTCCGATACCACGATCAGTCCGTATTTGGGTTTTAAGGGAGGGACAGCAGCTCTTTTGTTTTATGAACTCCCTCGTTTTTCTGTGGATTTAGATTTTGATTTACTTGATGAATCAAAAGAAGATTTTATTTTTGAAAAAATTTTGAAAATAGTGGGGAAGTATGGGGAGGTAAAAGATGCAGAGAAAAAGAGATTTAATTTATTTTTTTTACTTTCTTATAAAAACAAAGAAAAGAATACACAAAATGTAAAAGTTGAGATTAATCGTAGGATTTTCGGGTCAAAATATGAAGTTCGTTTTTACAATGGTATTTCAATGTTGGTAATGGTAAAAGAAGATATGTTTGCACATAAGCTCGTCGCTATGTATGATCGTTTTGGAGAAACAAATCGTGATATATTTGATGTATGGTTTTTTTCAAAAAGTAATTGGGAAATTAATAAGAAAATTGTAGAGGAGCGAACAAATATGTCTTTTAAGGATTTCCTTACGAAATGTATTCTAGAGTTAGAAGGAATGAATGATAATAATATTCTCAGTGGTATGGGAGAGCTTTTAACAGAGAAACAAAAAGCTTGGGTGAAATCAAAACTAAAACTTGAAACAATTTTGCAACTTAAGTTAAGGTTAGGATTTGAAAAATAAAATTGTTTAATTTATAAAAATTCTGTATAGTATCTATATTATGTCACTATCAATCGGAATTGTAGGTCTGCCGAATGTAGGAAAGTCGACGCTTTTTAATGTGCTAACCAAAAAATCTGTGCCTGCAGAGAATTATCCATTTTGTACTATAGACCCTTCTGTGGGCATAGTGCCTGTGCCAGACGAGCGAGTGCAAAAACTGTCAGAACTTTCAAAATCTAAAAAGACTATTCCAGCAGTCGTGGAGTTTGTGGACATTGCAGGATTGGTAGCAGGAGCTTCAGAAGGAGCAGGGCTCGGTAATAAGTTTCTATCTCATATACGAGAGGTGGACGCAATCATCGAAGTGGTGAGAATTTTTGAAGATAAAGATATGATTCATGTGCATGACAAGGTGGACCCGCTTTTTGATATAGAAGTGATAAATTTTGAACTTGAACAAGCGGGGATAAAAAAGCCGACACTGTATGTACTCAATACTTCAGAAGCGGTGGACAACATAAATAAAGACTTCATTTCAAAATTACCTGGTCCGTATCTAGAAGTCGATCCACTTTTTGGCACTGGGCTCGATAACCTGATAAAAGAAAGTTACAAACTTTTGAATCTAGAAACTTTCTTTACCACAGGAGAAGACGAGACACGGGCATGGACTATAAAGAAGGGAAGCACCGCTCCGATCGCAGGCACAGCTATACACACTGATTTTAAAGATAAATTTATCAGGGCGGAAGTGGTGGCCTATGACAAACTCCTAGAAGCAGGATCCTACGCCGTCGCTCGCGAACACGGCTCTGTACGCACCGAAGGCAAAGAATATATAGTCAAAGACGGAGATGTGATTGAGTTTAAGATATAAACCTCACCCCCGCCTTCCCCTGAAAGGAGAGGGGAAAATACAATAAAATTTAATTTTATTTCCTTTTCAATTCAGAGATTTCTTGTAGAAGAGCTTGGAGGGTATCTTCAATGTGTTTAAATTTATTAATTTCTATTCTTTCTGCTTCTTCTTCACTTTGATCTTCGTCAGATATTTCTTCCACATCTTTCTGAATTTCTTCCACATCTTCTGAAATCTCTTCCACATCTTTCTGAATTTCATCTATATCTTCAGAAACTTCTTCCAGATCTTCACTATGTCTATTCACTGTCATTTGAATAAAAATGGCAAGATAGATAGCCTCTATAGAAAGGATATTGGTAGTAAAAGCAAATACATAATCAGGATTTATTAAACCTGAAAAACCTAAAACAAAGATACTAGAAAAGAATATAGTATGAATGATGAGGGACAGAGGAGAGCCGACCCAAGCAGTTATTTTTTGGGGAAAATCTTTTGGTCCTTTTTGCATATTGATTTAAATATTAATTTATCTGTTAATTATGATATACTATATATTATGGAAACACAACCAAAAGTTTTAAAATGGGCGCTTATAATAGGTATTATAATAGTATTAAATTTATTTCTAAATTATACAATTTCTTTGTTTTACAAAGAACCAGACTATAATTTATATTTTTTACAACCACAAGTAGTAGAGACTATAAATAATAAAGAAGATTGTCTAAAAGTAGGAGGTCAATGGAATGAAGGTAATTATCGTTATGAGAAAAATATGCCAGTACCAGTATCAAGTGGAGATATATATAAAGGATATTGTGATCCAAATTTTACTAAACAACAGGATTTTAATGATGCCCAAAAAATTTACCAAAGAAATGTTTTTATAATGTTGGTTGTATTTGGAGTACTAGCACTTATTTTAGGTGCATTTATTTCAAATGAAATTGTGACAATTGGATTTTCTTGGGGCGGAGTAATTTCTCTCATTATTGCTTCTATTAGATATTGGTCAACGGCTGATAATTTAATTAAAGTTTTAATTCTTGGATTTGCTCTAGACGCACTCATATGGCTAGCGATTAAAAAATTTAAAAAGAAAGTTTAAAAATTTCGACCATGAAAGAATATAATCATCTAAAAATAGAAAAAAAGTGGCAGAAGGAATGGCATAAAAAAAATACTTATAAAACTTTAGACAAGACAGAAAAAAAGAAGATGTATGTTTTGGATATGTTCCCTTACCCCTCTGGTGAGGGGCTTCATGTGGGGCACCCTAGAGGATACATAGGCACAGATGTATATTCTCGTTTTAAAAGAATGAATAATTTCAATGTACTTCATCCTATGGGTTTTGATGCTTTTGGACTACCTGCAGAACAATACGCTTTGAAAAATAAAATACACCCTGAGATTGCAGTTAAAAAAAATGTCAAAAGATTTAAAGAACAACTCTCGATCATGGGAGTGGATTATGACTGGTCACGAGAAGTAAATACTACTGACTCAGAATATTATAAATGGACTCAATGGATATTTTTGCAAATGTATAAAAAAGGTCTGGCTTATGAATCTTATGAACCGATAAATTGGTGTCCTGTGGACAAAACTGGACTGGCAAATGAAGACATAGAAGATGGTAAATGTGAGAGATGTGGAGCAACAGTAGAGAAACGCCCGATGCGTCAATGGGTGCTTGCTATTACAAAATACGCTGATAGATTGATCAAAGATTTAGACGGTCTTGACTGGTCGGATTCTGTGAAAGAATCGCAAAGAAATTGGATTGGAAAAAGTGTAAATGAAAAAGGGGAGACTGTATATAAATTGCGTGATTGGGTCTTTTCAAGGCAGAGGTATTGGGGAGAACCTATACCCATAATTCACTGCGACTCTTGTGGAGTCGTGCCAGTAAGAGAGGAGGATTTACCTGTAGTTTTACCAAAAGTTAAAAATTATGAACCGACAGATACAGGGGAGAGTCCACTGGCTACTATTTCAAAATGGGTAAATACAAAATGTCCGAATTGCAAAGGAAGGGCCAAAAGAGAAACAAATACCATGCCTTCTTGGGCAGGGTCTTCTTGGTATTATCTCAGGTATGAAGACCCTAAGAATAAAAAAGCTCTCGTTGATTTAAAAAGAGAAAAATACTGGTCACCTGTGGATCTATATGTCGGTGGGATGGAACATGCCACCAGACACCTGATATATGCTAGGTTTTGGCATAAATTTTTATATGATATAAAAGTTGTGAATTATTCCGAGCCGTTTTCTAGACTTGTAAATCAAGGGCTTATTATGGCTACTGATGGGCGTAAAATGAGTAAAAGATGGGGGAATGTAATAAATCCAGATGATATTATAAAAACATACGGTGCAGATACTCTGAGGTTGTACGAGATGTTTATCGGTCCATTTGACCAAGTAGCAAATTGGAGTACAGATAGTATAATCGGCCCAAGGAGATTCTTGGAAAAAGTATGGAAGATAGGACAAAAAATTTTGATAAATAAAATTTCTGCCGGCTTTACCCTTCCCGGATTACCGGGTGGGTCCTACACCGATCAGAAATTTCATTTATCAAAATTTTTACACAAAACAATTAAAAAAGTAACAGAAGATATAGAAGGCATGCATTTTAACACTGCTGTGTCTTCTATGATGATACTAGCTAGTGAAATGGAATCCGCATTTGCGAGAGGTTCTGGTGTGACAGAGCAAGATTATAAAAAATTTCTCCAGCTTCTATCTCCTTTTGCACCACATATTGCAGAAGAGCTATGGCAGAAACTTTTGATTCCCCAAAGCCTTGCTTTGGGTTCTCTCACTAAAAGTATTCATCTTTCTAGTTGGCCAGTGTGGGATGAGGGTTTAATAAAAGAAGAAAAATTAAAAATAATGATACAAGTAAACGGAAAAGTTAGGTCTGAGATGTTGGTTGATACTGAGACGGGAGAAGAAGAAATAGAAAAACTTGCATTAAGTAACGAAGTAGTGATAAAATTGTTAGAAGCTCGAGATATAAAGAAAATAATTTATGTCAAAGGCAGACTTATTAATATTGTAATTTAATTTATAAAAATATGTTATCAAATATTTTAGATAGGATTTCTTTTTGGTCTCTCTTTCTCACCGTCGTACTATTACCACTTTTCTTTTTACCTTTTGTAAAAATTCCAGTTGAAACTTCAAAAGGGCTACTGCTCGTAGTAGGATTGGTGATTTCGATCATCTTTTGGGCGGCAGCTAGATTTTCGGATGGAAAGATAATTTTACCTAAATCGCATCTTTTGTGTGCGGGACTCGGTATCGTGTTGGCATTTTTAATCTCGGCCATATTTTCTAGTGCATCAAAGATGTCTTTTTTTGGCATCATGTTTGATGTAGGAACTTTCTGGTTTATGTTTTCTGCAGTTCTCCTAATGATAGTTTCTTCTGTGGTTCTGCGAGACAAGAAAAATGCTAGAGTAGTCTTATTGGGAGTTCTGTTATCTTCAGGTATTGTTTTTCTTTTTCAATTAGCACGGATATTTATGCCTGAACTGTTGTCTCTGGGAATACTAGGAGGAAAGACTGACAATTTGGCTGGATCTTGGAATAGTTTTGGGCTACTCGCTGGATTGTTTGGTATCCTGTCACTTTTCTTGGTTGAATTTTTTCATGTAAGTAAAATAGCAAAATGGCTACTTGGAGCTTCAGTTATATTTTCTATAATTCTTGCCTTGATCGTGAATTTTGCTTTGGTCTGGGAACTATTTGGTATTTTTGCTCTTATTATTTTTGTTTACAAGATATCTTTTTCTGCTGGCAAGAGACACGATGACCACAAAGCCCCTTTTCCAGTATTTTCTTTCTCTATAGTTATGATTTCCCTCCTCTTCTTTATGTCAGGGCAGTTTATCGGTGGATATATCCCAAGCAAGCTCGGACTGTCAGACTTAGAAGTAAGTCCTTCTTTTTCTTCTACAATGCAAGTAACACGAAAAGCTTTGATGACAGATCCCATCATAGGTATCGGTCCAAATAGATTTGAAGAAGTTTGGGCACTACACAAGCCAGCAGTTATAAACAATACAGCATTTTGGAATACTTCTTTCTCTAGTGGTTCGGGAATGTTGCCTACATTTGCAGCGACTACGGGTATCCTCGGTATTCTCTCTTGGCTTGTATTTCTTGTGTTGTTGGTAGTCACTGGAGTAAAAACAGTGTTTGCAAGTATTAAAAAAGGAGAGAATTCTGATATGGCAGTGTTTCTCATAGCTTCTATTTATCTATTTATTGCTTCTTTCTTTTATGCTACAGGAGCAGTGTTGCTTCTACTCGCATTTGCCTTTACTGGTATGTTTATCGGTGTTTCTTCTTCTCAAAAAGAAAAAGGAGAAATGGAATTTTCATTCTTGGATGATCCTAGAAAAAGCTTCTTCTCAATATTGTTCTTGATCATACTTATGATGGTTTCCGCTGCTGTATCTTTCAAGTACATACAACGCTTTGTCTCTGTGTCTTACTTTAGCCAAGCTGTCGGAGCACAAGAAGTAGCAGTAGCTGAATCCGCTATTTCAAAAGCTATTTTACTCCACGCAAATGATTTGTATTTTCGCACTTATGCCCAAGTGTATCTCGCAAAATTAAATGTCCTTGTTTCCAAAGGGTCCGCCTTGTCTGAAGTAGAAAAGGCAGAACTTCAATCAAATTTTGACCAAGCAGTAAATGGTGCTATCCTTGCTACTCAATACAATCCTACAAATCACTTAAATTTCCAGATGCTCGGTTCAGTGTATAGAAATGTAGCAACCCTAGGACTCGAAGATGCCTACACAAAAGCAATAGAAGCATATACAAAAGCTTCAGAATTAAGCCCTCTAAATCCAGGATTCAAATTAGCTATCGCTAGTACCTATTATGCCAATAAAAACACAAAAGAAGCTCGCTCTATTGCCTTGGAGGCTCTTGCTCTAAAGCCAGACTATATTGACGCATTGATCACTCTCTCTCAAATAGAAAAAAACGATGGCAACACCGCACTCGCTATCTCTTATGCTGAGAAAGCACTAGCGGTGGACCCAGGTAGTAAAGAACTGGCTCAATATGTGACTTCCTTGAAGAACAATACTACTGCTGTCGCTCCTGAAACACCATCTATAGAAGTTCCAAAAGAAGACGCAAGTTCAACTGGAAAAACTAAAAATAATTAAATAGAATAATAAAGGATTAAAGAATGCAGAAGATTTTATCATTTTTCAGAAAAGAATATGTCAATGTAAATCAGGCTGCACTTTTATTGGGTTCATTTGCTCTTATCTCTCAGATATTAGGCTTGTTTAGAGACAGACTGATAGCTCATTCTATCGGTCCATCTCCACTTTTAGATGCTTATTATACAGCATTTCGGATACCGGATTTGATATTTATTTCTATTGCATCTCTTGCTTCTATTACCGTGCTCATACCGTTTATATATGAAAAGATGGACGGAGACAAGGTGAGTGAAAAAGCCAAGAAATTCTTGAACGATATTTTTACTGTCTTTTTTGCTGTGATAATAAGTGTTTCTGTTTTAGTATTTATTCTGATGCCTTATCTAGTAGTCTATATTGCTCCGGGGTTTACTTTTGAGATGCAAGAAAAGGTGATAGAACTTTCTAGAATTATGTTGCTCTCGCCGATATTTTTAGGACTTTCAAATTTATTTGGATCTATCACACAGCTATTCAGAAAATTCTTTGTCTATGCTCTCAGCCCGATATTTTACAATTTGAGTATTATAACAGGAGTGTTGTTCTTTTATCCCGTTTTTGGGATACATGGGTTAGCATATGGAATAGTGCTCGGTGCATTTATACATTTCGTTATCCAAGCAGTATCTTCTTTGTATTCTGGTTTTGCTCCTAGATTTTCTTTTGATATAAATTTTACTGACATAAAAAAAGTAGTGCTGGTTTCACTACCGAGAACTCTGGGACTTTCTTGTAACAACATAGCTTTGATCTTGATTATATCTTTTGCAACATACCTCACCAGTGGCTCTATCTCTATATTTAATCTCTCTTTAAATCTTCAGTCTGTTCCGCTCGGTATCATAGGGCTCTCTTATGCAGTGGCTGCTTTCCCAATGCTTACAAAATTTTACACTTCTGGTAAAATAGATGAATTTAAAAATCACCTGACTGTAGCTTCTCGGGCGATTATATTTTGGTCACTTCCAGTTACATTTTTATTTATAGTTTTGCGTGCACAAATAGTCAGAGTGATATTGGGTTCGGGGTCTTTTTCTTGGGAAAACACTCGCCTAGTCGCAGCATCTCTCGCGATCTTTTCTCTGTCAATAATGGCACAGGGACTCATAGCCTTGTTTGCTAGAGCGTATTATGCAGTCGGGAATACCAGAAGACCTCTAATAATTAATTTTGTTTCATCTGTCTCTATAGTTTTCTTTTCTTTCTTTTTCTTATATATATTTAAAAATATGCCACAGTTTAAATATTTTATAGAATCTATTTTGAAAGTGGCAGACATCAAGGGGACAGAAGTGCTCATGCTTCCGTTAGCGTACTCTTTTGGCACGATTATCAATTTCATTCTTCTGTACATCTCTCTAAAGATAGACTTCATGAAAGAACAACAATTTATATCAAAAACTTTTTTCCAGAGTCTTTCTGCTTCTTTTTTCATTGGCACTGTGTCTTATGTCAGTTTAAATATTTTTTCACCAATTTTTGGCACGGTTACTTTTTGGGGAGTGTTCTTGCAAGGTCTAATTTCAGGAATTATTGGTATTTTGGTAGGTATGCTAGTATTGTATCTATTAGGTAGCACTGAACTCAAAGACCTCATACACACCCTAAAGACTAAATTCTGGCGCGCTCGCATTGTCGCCCCTCCGCAAGAAGGACTTTAAAATTTAGCCTTTTTCTGTTATATTATATATTAAGCCCCTTTTTGGGCAATTTTATGTTTGAATTTAAGAAAACTCTTTATTATATTAAACCTATAGTCATGAAATATAAGTGGCTATTTTTCTCTATTTTTATATTACATGCTTTACGCACAATATTTTCTAGTATTTTAAATCCTATTTTTTATAAAAAGATTTTAGATACCATATCTGTAACAGGGATTGATAAAGCTCTCGTATCTCAATCTTTATACAAAAGTGTTTTTTTGATAGCTTTGTTTTTGCCTATTTCTTGGTTTTTTGGAAGAAGTACACAATTTTTAGTGTCTAAATTTCAGTCCAATGTCATAAGAGATTTGCATGATTTTTCTTTTGCCAAGTTGCACAAACACTCATATATATTTTTTGCAGATAACTTTTCTGGTTCACTGGTAAATAAATCAAGAAAATTTGTGCGTTCATTTGAAGTTATGCATGATATTATCATAGATAATTTTTGGTCGTCTATTGTTATTTTTATTTCTATTTTTACAGTTTTCTTTATTGAAGCACCCAAAATAGCTTTTATATTTTTGCTTATGTCTATTTTCTACATAAGTATTATATTTTTTGTTTCAAGAAAAAAAGTGGAATACGATTTACGAGAAGCTTCTGCCGATTCAAAGGTAACAGGGTATTTAGCAGATACCATAACTAACACTCTCTCAATAAAATCTTCTGCAGCAAATGAAAGAGAAATTGAACACTTTAAAAAAGTCACAAGAGAAGATTATAAATTTAGATCTGCAGCCTGGGATTTTGGTAATAAACAAATTGCTATTCAATCAGCAATTATTATAATAATGCAGATTGTTGTTGTTTTTGTAACTGCTAAATTATGGATTTTAGGAACCATTTCAGCTGGGGTCTTTGTTTTAGTTCAAAGTTATTCTATAACACTCGGTCATTCTCTTTGGGATCTAGGTAGAGCTATGACTAAATTCACAAAAGCTTACTCTGATATGAGAGAAATGGTGGATATTTTTAAAAAAGTTCCAGATGTATTAGATGACCCAAATGCAGAAGTGTGTAAAATAAAAGAAGGCGTGATAGAAATGAAAAATGTTTTTTTTGATTATGGAGTATCAAATGATATATTTCAAGATTTTTCTTTAAAGATTTTTTCAGGAGAAAAGGTGGGGTTAGTTGGACATTCTGGTTCTGGTAAGTCAACTATTACAAAATTGCTTATGCGTTTCATTGATATAAATAAAGGAAATATACTTATTGATGGTCAAAATATAAAAAAAATTACACAAGATGATTTGCGTAGAAATATATCTTATATCCCTCAAGAACCAATATTGTTTCATAGGACAATTAGTGAAAATATTGCTTATGGTAACCCCGAAGCTTCAAAAGAAGAAATAATAGAGGCTGCAAAGAAAGCCCATGCACATGAATTTATAATCAATTTATCTCACGGTTATGATACATTGGTAGGAGAACGGGGGATAAAACTCTCTGGTGGGGAACGTCAGCGTGTGGCTATAGCGAGGGCGATGCTCAAACCTGCTCCAATACTCATACTAGATGAAGCTACAAGTTCACTAGACAGTATTAGTGAGTCTTATATTCAAGATGCATTCAATGAACTTATGAAAGGCAAAACTACTATTGTCATAGCACACAGACTCTCTACAATACAGAAGATGGACAGGATAATTGTGCTCGATAAGGGTACAATAGTAGAAGAGGGTACCCACGCAGAACTTTTGGCAAAGAAGGGGATGTACGAGTCTCTTTGGAATCACCAGACAGGGGGATTTATGCAAGAAGAAGATTAAAACTTTATGGATTTAAAACACATCAGAAATTTTTCAATCATAGCGCACATAGACCATGGCAAGAGCACCTTGGCGGATAGAATGCTTGAAATTACAAAGACCATAGAGGTGCGCAAAATGCGAGACCAGGTTCTAGACTCTATGGAGCTCGAGCGTGAGCGTGGAATCACTATCAAGATGCAACCCGTCCGGATGATTTATCATCCGGACAATATTGAAATATTTAAATATTTAAATCTTCAATCAAATTCAGAATTTATTCTGAATTTGATTGACACCCCCGGCCACATAGATTTTTCTTACGAGGTATCACGCGCTTTGAAGGCCGTAGAGGGCTCTATACTACTCGTAGATAGCACTCAAGGTGTGCAAGCACAGACACTGACTACACTCAATATGGCACGAAATGCAGGACTCAAAATTATTCCAGTATTGTCAAAAATAGACTCACCGCTCGCCCGCATAGAAGAAGTAAAAGAAGAAGTTGTGAATTTACTTGATTGTGATCCAGATGAAATTTTATTGGTTTCAGGCAAGACTGGAGAGGGGGTGGATAATCTTTTGCAAGAAATTATCAAGAGAGTTCCTTCACCAACCTCACCCTGTGCCCCTCTCCTGAAAGGAGAGGGGAGATTTGGGGTGGGACCCGAATCTCAGAGGTCGGGTGAGGTGTTGCGAGCATTAGTATTTGATTTTAAATATTCAAATCACAAAGGTGTGATCGTATTTGTCAGAATCTTGGACGGTAAAATAAAAAAAGGAGACAATATTCAGTTTTCAATTTCTGGTGAGAAGTTCACAGCACTCGAAGTCGGTACATTTTCTCCAGAAGAAACTCCGAGAGATTCACTCCAAGCAGGGGATACTGGCTACATAGTCACAGGCATAAAAAAGCCTGGCATAGCTTCTGTTGGAGACACTATAACCATGTCAAAAAACCCAGTACCACCAATAGAAGGCTATGCTAAACCACTGCCTGTGGTATGGGCTTCTGTTTTTCCAGAAGATGCAGATGACTTTCTAGAATTAAAACTTGCACTCGGAAAATTAAAGCTCTCTGATTCGGCATTTTCTTATGAAGAAGAATCCAGTGGGTCGCTCGGTAGGGGCTTCCGCTCAGGGTTCTTGGGTATGCTTCACTTGGAGATAATAACAGAGAGACTTCGCCGTGAATTTAATTTAAATTTAGTTATAACCACACCTTCTATTACTTATGAAGTCCTCAAAAAGAATGGTAAAAAAGAAAAAGTTTATTCACCATATTTTTTCCCCGATGACAATGATATAGTTTCTGTATTTGAGCCTTGGGTGAATGTAAAAATAATAACTCCAGCAAAATATCTAGGGAATATTATGCAACTTATCTTTGACCATGAAGGAGAAGTGGGCGACACAGAAAATTTTGGTGATACCAGATCATCAATATCTGTAAAGATGCCCCTCCGAGAGCTTATGCGTAATTTCTTTGATGAATTGAAAAGTACTTCTTCTGGATACGGGTCTATATCTTATGAGATAGAAGGTATGCGGGAAGCAAATGTGACTCGTCTCGACATACTAGTAGCAGATGAAGTCATCCCTGCTTTTTCTAGGGTGGTGTCTGCCAAGAGAGTAGAAGAAGAAGCTGAAAAAGCAGTAGAAAAACTGCACAGTATTTTACCTCGGCAAATGTTTGTCACTAAAATTCAAGGCAAGGCCAACAACAGGATTATATCTTCTCGCACTATTCAAGCTTTTCGAAAAGATGTGACAGGCTATCTGTATGGAGGAGATATAACCAGAAAAAATAAACTTTTAGATAAACAGAAAAAAGGCAAGAAAAAGATGAAAGACAGAGGCAGGGTAAATATCTCTCAAGATGTATTCTTGAAGATGATGCGTAGTGAACTGTGAATTACAAAACTCTTTCTTGGCATAAGTTTTTGTTCACCACGCATATTTTCCTGCTGGAAAATTGCTTTGCTCGGCTACCCGCCTGTGCAAAGGTTCTCAAAAACTTACGCCTGCGACGAGTTTCGTAATTCACAGTCTTTTATTGTGGTGTAAAAATTGGAGAATAAAGTAATATCATGGAGATGATGATGAGTACGCATAACACGCTCCAGATGACTTGTATTTTCTTTTGATGTTTTTTATGGAAAAGCATATACTGATATTATCATATTATGAGGAATTTTCAAGAAAAAAAGAGTGGAAGGCGTATCTTAGAATCATGGCCTTTTTTGGTCGTTTTAACTGTTGTAATTTTAGTGTTTGCCTATGGTGTTTTTGATTTGCTGAACAAAATGAAGGATACCAAAGAGAATAAAGACATAGCTGAGGCCAAGGTGAATGAATTGGAAAATAGAAAAGAAAAACTTGGTGAAGATATAAATAATCTAAACACTGATGAAGGGAAGGAAAGAGTTTTTCGAGAAAATTTCGGGCTTGCCCGTGCAGGCGAAGGGTTGATAGTGATAGTAGATGATAAAGAAAAAATAGCAGATGAAACAGTAGAAAAAAAAGGATTCTTTTCTTTTTTAAAAAATCTGTTTAAATAAGAATAATTTGCCAAAGCCTTGCTTTGGCAAAATTTGCGGGATTAGTTTAGTGGTAGAATGAGTCCTTCCCAAGGATTAGACGGGGTTTCGATTATCCCATCCCGCACAGTTGGTGTCACTTGATTCATATGATATAATGTAAGTAATTAATAGTTAACAGATAAAAATTTATGCAAAATGTAATTATATATTCAACACCCTCATGTCACTTTTGTCACATGGCAAAGGACTTTTTTAAAGAGAAAAATGTAGCTTTTACTGACTACGATGTAGCAATAGATACTGCAAAGAGGGCAGAAATGATAGAAAAATCAGGCCAAATGGGTGTGCCTGTCATCCAAATCGGTGACAATCTAATCGTAGGCTTCAATAAGCCAAAGATAGTAGAATTGTTGGGGTTGTAATTTAGTTGTGTCCTCGGCAGGAATCGAACCTGCAATTACCACTTAGGACGCGGCAGTTATATCCATTTAACTACGAGGACAGCTAACTCTTATAATCTAACATATAAAGGCTTATTCTCAAATAAGTTTATACTGGTTTTTTTTATTAAATATGCTAAAGTATTACTATGGATCCTGAATCCAAAAAACTCTTAGAAGAGACCCATGAACTCGTAGAAGAGAACAACGAGATGCTTCGAAAAATACGAAGTGTCCAGAAAAAGCAGGCTTTTTTTCAGATTGTGCATTGGGTATTTGTGATAGGTGTGGCTATCGGGACACTGTATTTCTTGGAGCCATATATCACGCAGTTCCAGAGTTTTATCAAAGAAGCTGGCGTGACTATAGAAAAATTCAAAAGTTTTATGCCGAGGTAGATGTTGAAAAGTAGATATGCCGGGGTAGCTCAGTAGTAGAGCTCTCCCCTGAAGAGGGATAGGTCGGCAGTGCGATTCTGCCCCCCGGCACAAAGTAAGTTTTCATTAGCAATTTGACTGATAAATTGTTAGTATTACACTTATAAGTATGGTCAATAAATTTGAAGAAAAATTAAATAAAATTCTTAAAAATGAACCAGATTTTCTTGATCAAGAGGGTGATATTTTAACAAATACTATAATTGATAAAGCGTACAAAGCAGATAGCAAACTAATTGAGCTTTTAATTAGTGACAAAGAAATAAAAGACAAGTTTTTCAAGAAAATAAAAGATGTGTATGTTTTTAATATAAATGATTTTGTATCTTATATTCAAGATAAGAATTTTCTTAATGATTCTTATACAAAATTTAAAAATAAAATTGGGCTTAATATTGGTGGTAAATTTTTAAATGAAAGAAAAGAAGTCTCTCTTGTGTGGCCATTTAAGGACTGTGTGCTTGAAGGTGGGATGACGAAAGAGGATGAAAAACGAAAGGAAATATTTTTTAATGAAATTCTCGCACAAGACGATATTGATAAACTCTTGGCTCCAAAAGTTTTGACAAATTGGAAAAGATATACAAAAAATGGAGAAGAAAAAGTAAAAGAATTAAAGAGAGATAAAGATGGAGTAATTCGCGAAAATCTAATAATCAAAGGCAACAACTTACTCGCACTTCACAGCTTAAAAGAACAATTTGCCGGACAAGTGAAGCTTATCTATACAGACCCCCCATATAATACTGGTGGTAGCACAGAAACATTTACATATAACAACAATTTCAAGCATTCAAGTTGGCTTACTTTTATGAAAAATAGACTTGAGATTGCATTAAATCTCTTAAAAGAAGATGGTTTTATTGCATTAACTATTGACCATGAAGAACTTTATTATATAGGAGTATTAATGGATGAAATATTTGGCAGAGAAAATAGAGTTGGTCTTGTCACAATCTACATAAATCCAAAAGGCAGACAACATGAAAAATTTTTCTCTGCAGCAACAGAATACATGTTGGTCTATGCGAAAGATATTTCTGTTGCAAAATTTAATAAAGTGACCCTAGACGAGGCAATTGCAGAAACTTTTAACCTTACTGATAATCAGGGTGATTATAGATTGGAGCCTTTGATAAGAGTAAGAACAAGTACTTCAAGAGAAAGTAAGCCTGATTTTTATTATCCAATATATGTTAGTAAAGATTTAAGAGATATTACTTTGGAAAATAAAAAAGATTATTACGAGGTCTTTCCAAAAAAGAATGGAAAAGATTTTACATGGAAAACAATATCAGAAACTTTTGCCAAAAGAAATGCGAATGAATTTTTTGTTGCAAAGAAAGAAGATAATGAAATAAAAATATATCATAAATACTATGAACAGCAGGTATTAAAAAATCTTTGGACTGATAAAAAGTATTTTCCTGAGTTTCAAGGGACTAATTTATTGAAAAAAATTTTAGGTGAAAATCTATTTAGTTATCCAAAATCATTATATGCAGTATTAGATACATTAAAGCTAATGACATCTGACGAAGATTTAATTTTAGATTTCTTTGCTGGTTCTGGAACAACTGGTCATGCCACAATTGAATTAAATAAGGAAGATGGAGGAGATAGAAAATTTATTTTGGTAGAACAATTAAACACCCATATGGATGTTGACATTAAAAGAATCAGAACTGTATCTAATAAAGAAGATTTTATTTATTGCGAATTAATGAAATATAACGAGCAGTTTATGGAAGATATTGAAAAAGCAAAAGATATAAAAGTGCTTTTGAAAATTTGGAGGGAAATGAAAGATAAGGCGTTTTTTGAGTATTCAGTAGATCTAAAAGTTTTTGAGGAAAATATAAAAGAATTTGAAAAATTATCTCTTATTAAGCAAAAAGATATTTTAATTTCACTTCTCAACAAAAATTAAATGAAGAATTAATCAATGTCAGTGATATAAATTTTCATCCCGTTCTAAAGGATATAGAAAATATGTACTGGCTTTTTCTCCTTTCCATTAGAACTTTATCTGATTGTGATGTGCAAAACATACTAAGGACAAAAAACAGTATACAAGAAGATTATTTAAGTTTTAATTACATGTTAGATAAATTTAACAAAGCCACAGATTTACACATTGAAAAAAGGGGTAATATTGTCACATCTAAACTCAATATTCATAACGAAATGATTTTTATTGGCAAGGCCATGGCGATTCTTACATTTGATTTTTTATCGCTTTCAAGCTATAACGCAAATATAAACACAGACGAAGAATTTCAATTTTTGAGACACATTAGAAACGGAGCAGCACATAACAACATCTTTAATTTAAAAAATGAAAAAGGAGAATGGAAAATTGAAGAAAATCAAATTATCAAGTGGAATGGCATGGAAATTAATAGAGAATTGCAAGGAAAAGAGGTGTTTAATACTTTCATATCGCTGTCTAGTGTTTTTTTACTAACTAAACATTTTTCTGAAAGATTAACAAACCTAGATAATAAAAAATAATTATAAATATATGCAATTTTTATACGAACAACTAGATGGAGCAAAGAAGATTGGCATGAAATGGCCGGAGGTGCCAGATTTTATGGTTGACAATTTGAATCCGGATTTTGAATTGCGAGAATATCAAAAAGAAGCATTCGCTAGATTTTTCCATTGTTATAATAATCCTTTTGAAGGAAAAGAAAGCCCCTTGCATTTTCTTTTCAATATGGCTACTGGCTCTGGCAAAACATTGATAATGGCAGGACTTATTTTGTATTTATATGAGCAAGGATATAGTAATTTTATATTCTTTGTGAACTCAGACAATATCATTAAAAAAACAGAAGATAACTTTTTAAATACTCTTTCTAGTAAATATCTTTTTAATAAAAAGATTGTTTTAAACAACAAAATAATTCCTGTTAGAAAAGTTGATAATTTTGAAGACATAGGGAAAAATGAGATAAATATATGCTTTACTACTATTCAAAAATTACATAGTGATTTGCATAATGAAAAAGAGGGGGCGCTGACTTTTGAAGATTTTAAGGATAAAAAAATAGTTCTGCTTTCTGATGAAGCACATCATTCACAGGTAAAAACAAGGAGTAATGCCCCGCAGGCGGATTTGTTTGCTAGTAATTTGACAGAAGAAATTGACGACAAAAAGCCAAATTGGGAAAATACTGTTGAAAAAATTTTAAAAAAGAATGGGGCTAATTTACTCTTAGAGTTTACTGCTACTATGGATTTTCTAGATAAATTTATCTCAGAGAAATATAAAAATAAGGTTATTTATAAATATGACTTGAAAGAATTTAGAAATGATGGATTTTCAAAAGACCCACAGCTTTTTTCTACTGATACAGATAAAAAAACACGGATAATTCAAGCTATTATTTTAAACCAATACAGGCAAGAAGTTGCTGATAAATATAAAATTTCATTGAAACCTGTAATTTTATTTAAGGCTCAAAAAACTATTGCTCAATCAGACGAGAATAAAAAACTTTTCCATGAGATTATTGAAAATCTTAGTATTGAGGAAATAAAACAAATTAGGAGTAAAACGAATATTGAAATACTCAGTAAGGCTTTTGATTTTTATAAAGAACATGATATTACTGATTTGATTCTTATTAAAAAATTAAAAGAAAACTTTGCTGAAAATAAGTGCAGAAGCGTAAATGACGAAACTCAAATAAAACAATTACAAATTGAGCTAAATACGTTAGAAGAAAAGATTAATAAGGTTAGAGCTATTTTTGCAGTCCAAAAATTAAATGAGGGCTGGGATGTGCTTAATCTTTTTGACATTGTTCGTTTATACGAAACTCGTGATGGAAAAGACAATAAACCAGGCAAAACGACTATTTCTGAGGCACAGCTTATCGGGCGAGGAGCACGATATTTCCCATTTAAAATCGATGAAGGAGAAAAATATAAAAGAAAATTTGATAAGAATTTAGATCATGAGCTTCGAATTTTAGAAGAATTGCACTATCACAGCCATAATGAATCCAGATATATTGCAGAAATTACTACTGCTCTTATCAAAGAGGGTATGATGGATGACAATCAAATTGAGCTTGAGTTAAAACTGAAAGAAAGTTTCAAGAATAAGCAATTTTATAAAACTGGTCTTGTATATAAAAATGAAAGAAAAAAGAGGAGTTTTGATGGTATAAATTCAATAAGTGATTTGGGGGTTAGTAAGAAAAATATAACTTTTTCTATTATTTCCGGCTTAGGACAAGAAACAGGAGTATTCACTGATAAGCAGATTTTAAAATCAAAGATAATAAAAACCCCGAAGGATATAAAAATTAAAGATATTGAGTTTCATATTATTCAAAATGCTTTGGCAAAGAATGATTTTTTTGATTTTAGTAATTTGAAAACTTATTTCCCAAAGCTGAAGTCAATGCGTGATTTTATTGCAGATAAAAATTATTTCGGCGGGCTAGCTATTACATTTGAAGGCATGCAAAGCGATTTAGATAATATGACAAATAAAATCAAATTAGAAGCTTTGTTGGAGTTATTGTGCGAGATAGAAAGACAAATAAAATCAAATGTGACAGAATACATAGGTAGTAAAGAATTTACACCAGCAAAGTTTCGCTTAATATTTAAAGACAAAAAAATAAAAGTTCAAAAAGATAGTGAAAAAGTAAATGGAGGTGAAGAAAATCTCGCAGACAAAGAGTGGTATGTATTCAATGCAAATTATGGAACAAGCGAAGAAAAAGAGTTGGTCAATTTAATACATAGGCAAGTTGCTGAATTATATAAAGATTTTAAAGAGGTATATTTAGTGCGTAATGAGCGACAATTAAAAATATATAATTTCAAAGATGGAGCAACTTTTGAGCCAGATTATTTACTATTTCTCACAAATAAAAAAGGTCAAAATATCACATACCAACTTTTTATTGAACCAAAAGGTAAGCATCTCGCTGAATATGATAAATGGAAAAATGATTTTTTAAGTCAGATAAAAGATACAGCAAAAATTATAGAGTTAAACAAAAATAATAAATACAGGGTATTAGGATTGCCTTTTTATAATAATGAAGATGAAAATCAGTTTAAAGATAAATTGATTGAGTTTACAAAATAATATAGTTTACTCCTTTGTTTTTGTATGTCAAGGTTGCCGACAACCCATGTTGACTTTTTTTACACAAAAGTATATACTATGGGTATTATGATTACAAAATATGCAAAGTTTATAAAAGAGGCTCGTATTAAAAAAGGGTTTTCTCAGGCTGATTTGGCTATTAAATTGGGCATTTCTAGACCTTCGTATATTGCTATAGAGCAAGGTAAAAGGGAACTTACTATGGGAGAGTTTGAAAAGCTTTCTGGCGTATTAAATGTATCTTTTGAAGAAGTAGAAGCCGGAGAATCTCCAAATTATGAGAAGTATAAACAAATAATACTTTCATTTTTGCGACTCGATAAAAATATTCCAAAAACAAAACTGGCAAAATTAGTGTACTTGGCTGACGCTGGCTGGTTTTATTACAACTTGAAAAGTATGAGCGGTATGCAATATAGAAAGATACAATACGGACCTGTAGCGGATTCTTATTTTCGTATTATAGATGAATTATATGAAAATGGGCAGATCGAGATAAACCAAACCGAAGATGGTGCTATGCTTATCTCTCAAACTCGTGCTGGCGATAAAAAAGCTTTGTCTGAAATAAATAAAGAAGAGTCAAAATTGATAACAAATATAAGTAACAAGTGGAAGGGCAAGAAAACTAAAGAAATTGTTGAATTTACTCATAACCAATTCCCATATTTGTGTGCAAATGAAAATGACATTATAACCCTTGGCCTCATAACACAAGAAAATCCGCATGAATATTACTAATGAATATCAAGTCACTATCGAACTTTTTGCTGAACGGCATTTTATAAGAACTTTTGCTAAAAAGTATAAAGGAGCTTGGGATACGACGCTTGATCTTTTGCTAGCAGAGTTTAAATTTATCGATGCCTTGTTTCTTAAAAATACAGCGGAGTATATTACAAACAAAGATGCGGATATTGTGATTTGTAAAACAGAATTTAAGATTGCAGGGACACAAGAATCTCGTCATGGTTCAGGAAATAGATGCATCGTAGCTATACATAAAAAATCAAACCAAGTTAAAGTATTATTGGTTTATTATAAAACTGATTTAGGTGGAGGTAGTGAAACTGGAAACTGGAAGAACTTGATTAAAGAGAGTTATAAAGAATATAAAGATTTACTATAATTCATCTAGATAGATTTTATCTTCACCGTATTCTTCTTCTCTTTATCTACTTTCTGGAGTTTGATAGTGAGTAGGCCGTGCTTTTCTGTGGCTTCTACTTGCTCTGGTTCTACTTCTTGGGGCAAGAGAATAGTGCGAGAAAATTTACCCCAGTAGAGTTCTTTGGTGAAATAATTGTCTTCATCTATATTCTGGTCTTCTTTGCGTTTACCAGAGATGGTGATCATGTCGCGGGCTATGGTGAGCTCTAGGTCTTCATTTCGTACTCCTGCTACCATAGTTTTCACTACTATATCTGTAGGGGTCTGATATACATCTACTGCTAGTTCTGCTTCTTCATTTTCTTCTTCTATCCAATTTTGTGCACCTTTTTTATCTGTTTTTATTCCAGCTTTTTTAGTTTCTGCTTCCAATTCTTCTTCCTCTTCAGCTTCGATACTGCCAGTTAGTCTTTCAAAAAAACTCCTTTTTTTATTTTGTGTCATAAATCTTATAATATTTTGTAATATCAATTTTTGATAGACACGCATAATTTTCTGCTGAAAATTTGCTATGCTCGGCTACCCGCCTGTGCAATGTCTCTCAAAAATTATATTACAAAATATTTTATAATTAAATTAATTTTTAATTTTTTCCACTCATTCTTCTTAATTTTTCAAAAAGTAACATTACGACAACTGTCACAACCCAAAGGAAAGCAAATACTTTTAGAAAATCACTTCCACTATTCTTTATTATAAAAAAATTAAAGACACTATGCAAGGCGATAGCAAAAATAAGACCCATTAAAAGATACATTTTTTTTGCAAATCCTCTCATGTAGAAGGATAATCCGAGAGCTATACCCACCATACCACTAGATATACTGTGCAGGAGGGTAGAACCCAGGAACCGAAGCTGTCCTGTGAGCAGGCTCACAGTAGTTTCCCCTAGAGAGAGTGGTTTTATTAAAAACAAAGTATTTTCAAGGGCAGCAAAACCGAGTGCAGCAGTGATCAGGTATATAGGCCAGTCTATTGGCTCGTCTATGTGTGCACTTTTGTAAAGTATTATTATGACTGCAAGATAATAACTGCTATCATACCCAAAATAAATACGCCTGTCAGAACTCCTTTTGGTTCTTTTTTCTTTTCTTCTTCTTTGAGCCAGAACCACAGCCAGATCAGAGAGGGGATGATCCCCCCCAAGAATGCAAGCCCTAAGATTTTAGGATCGTTAGTTATCATTTGGTTTACCCTGAGTCTTGTCGAAGGGCCATTTTTCAACCATTAATAATTTTTTATTGTTTCCTAGCATAGACCATATTTCTTCTGTAACAAAAGGTGTAAATGGATGTAATATCTTTATGATTTTCGCGAGTGTGCCCAGTAGAAATTGTTTACGCGACTCTTTTTCTTGTTCATTTGTTCCTTCAAAAATAACCTTACTTTCTTCTATGATAACATCTGCAAATCTATCCCATACATAGTGGTATATCTTTTCTGCAACAAGGTAGAATTTATATTCATCCATTTCTTTTGTAATTTCTCTTATTAAATTATCAATTTCAGGTATTAATTTTTCTTTTTCTAATTGAGAATAGTTCGTAAAGTTATCATCGTGCTTTATATCTTTTGTATTATCTAAAACAAATCTGGTTATATTCCATACCTTATTTGCAAAATTTCTATATGCTCTGATTTTGTCTTCAGAAAGCGAGAGCGATGTTCCAGGTGTATTTCCAACTACCATACCCATCCTAAATGCATCAGTACCGTATTTTTCAGTCAGTACGAGTGGATCTATAACATTACCCTTACTTTTGCTCATCTTGAGTCCTTTTGCGTCCAAGACAAGGCCGTGTAAATAAACTGTTTTAAAAGGTAATTTGTCTGTGATATACAAACCAAGCATTATCATTCTTGAGACCCAAAAAAATATTATTTCCCCAGCAGTTTCCATAACACTGGTCGGATAAAAGTTTTTGAAATCTATATTGTCAGGATATCCAAGTGATGCAAAAGGCCATTGCCCGGAAGAAAACCAAGTGTCAAAGGTGTCATTATCTTGCTTTACCTCACTACCACATTTTGAGCATGTCGTGATTGTATTATCAACATCTGCCATGCCGTGTGCACAGTTTTTGCAAATTTTAGCAGGTATCGATATGCCCCATACTATCTGTCTGGAAATATTCCAATCTTTTATATCATTGAGCCAGTTTATTGTAATTTTTTTATAATGTTCTGGTATATAAGTTATTTCTTCATTATTAATTTTTTCTAATACTTTTTCTGCCAGTGGCTTCATCTTTACAAACCATTGATTTTTTATTTGTGGTTCTATGATAGTGTTACATTTGTAACAAGTGCGAACAGTATGTTTATAATTTTCTTCAATTTTTTCTACAAGATTTTTATTTTTTAATTTCTCTATTATTAAAGGGCGAGCTTTGTTTATGTGTATGCCAGCAAATTCTCCTGCTATTGGTAGAAGTTTGCCCATCTCATCTATTATTTGTTCTTTATCTAATTTATGTTTTTCTGCAATTTCAAAATCCGTAGCATCATGCCATGGTGTGATAGTCATTACCCCTGTGCCAAATTTCATATCTACTAGTTCATCTTTTATCACAGTAGCTGTAATAGGGCCGTTTATCCATTCTAGATCTATAGTTTGTCCGTGTGTGTATGTGCTATACCGTGTATCATCAGGATGCATTACTATATATTTATCTCCAAATTTTGTTTCTGGGCGGGAAGTAGCGATAATAAAAGGACCATATTTTAAATAATAAAAATTATCTATTCGTTCTTCATCTAATATTTCTAAATCTGAAAAAGAAGTTTGATGTTTTGAACACCAAGATACTATTCGCTCACCTCGATATACTAAATCATCTGTGTAAAGTTTTTTGAAAGTTTTATAGACAGTCTGGACAATATCAGGGTCAAGAGTAAATTTTTCTCGAGTCCAATCACACGATGCCCCAATTTTTTTAATCTGGTCTTTTATATTTTTTGAATTATTTAAAGTAAAATCTAGAATTTCTTGATATAATTCTCTTTTATCCATCCCAAATCTACTTCGTCCTTCTTTTTCTAATTTTTTTTCATATACTATTTGTGTTTCAAATCCAGCATGGTCGAGTCCTGGTAGCCACAATGTTTTATATCCACGCATTCTTTTGTAGCGTATGATGATATCCTCAATAGTCATCACCAATCCGTGTCCAGCGTGGAGTGAGCCATTGGCATTTGTCGGAGGCATAATAATAGTAAATGGTTTTGCGTCTTTATCTATAATACCTTTTTCCACACACACATCAGGATTAAAAAAACCGCTCTCTTCCCAGAGCTTGTAAATCCTGTCTTCTGTATCTTTTGCATTGTATGGTTTTAGCAGTTTCTCATTTATTTCCATATAGCAAATATAACATTTCTATGTATTTTTTTAAAGCATGAGATTATAGCTTGAGATTACCCTCAGCTTTTATACTATCTAATTTTATATTCTTCATTTTGTTTTTTATATATTTCAAATACCCAGCTACGCCGATCATGACAGAGTTGTCTCCGGTGAGTTTTTTGTCAGGGAAGAGAAGTTTTGTTTTTGAATTTGTATCTTTGAGCATTTTCTGCATTTCTTTTTTCAAGTGCTTATTTGCAGATACACCACCTGCTACTATCAAAGTTTTCGCCTCATATTTTTCTATAGCTTTTTTTGTCTTATAGACTAAAGTTTCTACAACTGCATTTTCAAATTCGCAGGCTATCTGTGCTTTTATTTTTTCATCTTTTAATATATTCACATTTTCTTTTTTTAGATCTCGTATCAAATAAAGCACAGCAGTTTTGAGTCCAGAGAAAGAGAAATCAAAATTCTTGGAATACATCATTGGGCGAGGGAGAAGAATACGGATTTTTCTCCCCCTGCTAAGGGGGAGTGCCTGAAAGGCGAGGGGGTCAGACCCCTCCTCAATCCTCCCCTTGGCAGGGGAGGAAGAAATGTTCTTTCTAAATTCTTCCGCCAATCTAGATATCTCTGGTCCTCCAGGATAGGGAAGTTCCATCATACGGGCAACTTTGTCAAATGCTTCACCGGCTGCGTCGTCTAGTGTTTGCCCTATGACTTCGTATTTCAGCCAGTCACGCATGAGCACTAGCTCTGTGTGTCCACCAGAGACGAGTAGAGACAGTATAGGGAAGTTAATTTTTGCTTGCCCGCCAGAGCCTTGGCGACGGAGGGGAATAGTGAATGTGCCTTTGTTTTTAGCAAAGACTGACAGTATGTGTCCCTCCATGTGGTTCACGGGAATGAGAGGGATTTTGTATTTTAGAGCGAGCTCTTTTGCAAAAACTATCCCAGTCCAGAGTGCAGGTTCGAGTCCTGGGCCACTTGTAACTACTATCAAATCTATGCCAGGATTTTTTTGTTCAATGTCTTCAGACCCCTCCTCAGTCCTCCCCTTGGCAGGGGAGGAAGGAAATGCTTTTTTGAGTGTTTTTTTGAAAAGTATTGGTAAATTTTTCTGGTGCTCTCTCTTTGCCATCATGGGGAATACTCCTCCATACTGTGCATGAATTTTTACTTGAGAAGATAGGGTAGTGGCTAGAATCTCAAAAGAAGCCTTGTTTTGGTTGCCTTTTGCTTTAAATATAGTGAGGCCCGTCTCATCGCAACTAGTCTCTATGCTCAAAATAATCATTTATTTATATTAGCAGATAATGTATAATGGGTCTATGACATGGGCTTTCAAAAGACAAATTTTCTATGTGAGCATTGTACTCGCATTTTTTCTAGTGTTAGGGTTTTTAGTAAGTTATCCATATTTAAATAAACCAGCTACTTGTAGTGATAAAAAGCAAAATGGCACGGAGACTGGGGTGGATTGTGGGGGGTCTTGTCAACTCGCTTGTATATTTGAAGTAGACAAGCTCTCTGTTCTTTGGGCTCGGTCTTTTCGTGTGGTTCCGGGGCGATACAATACAGTGGCGTATCTTGAAAATCAAAATATAGACACAGCTATTTATAAAATAAAATATAAATTCCGTTTTGCCGATGCAAACAATATCTATATAGGCAAAAGAGAAGGAGAAGTCTCTATTCCGCCAGCAGGTAAATTTGCTATCTTTGAATCAGCTATAGATATGGGCAATTCTGTGCCTGTATATACTTCTTTTGAATTTACCGAAGTTCCTACTTGGGTAAAAGTACCATCAGAAAAAACAAGTGAACTAAATATTTCCGTAGAAGATATAAAATTAGAAAATGAAGACACTAGTCCAAAATTGAGCGCTGTCATAAAGAATAAATCTATCTTTCTGGTCCCAGATCTAAATGTAGTCACTATTCTTTATGATAATTTAGGTAACGCTATCTCAGCTTCTCGTACATATATAGAACTCCTCAAGGGAGAAGAGAGTGTAAATATAAATTTCACTTGGCCAGAAGCTTTTGATCGGAAAGTGATAACCAAAGAAATCATACCTATGTATAATATTTTTGATGTTAAGTTGAAATAATAATGGTTCAAATAGCTCTAAAAAGAATAGACTGGCTTTTGGTCGCATTTATCATTCCTATTATTTTGGCGGGGCTGTTTACCATGAAGTCCTTTGGTGTGGCGAATGGGGGGAGTAGTTTTTTCGGTAAACAAATCATATGGATCATTCTTTCTTTTGCTGTATTTTTTTCTTTTTCTTTCATAGATTTCAGATTTTTAAAAAGGACTAATATTTTAGTTTTTATTTTTCTTGGTTTCTGCACTATTTTATTAGCACTTTTTGTTTTGGGAAAAGTTTCTCATGGAGCACAGAGTTGGTTTGATTTCGGAGGATTTTCTTTTCAACCAGCAGACATGATGAAACTCGTGCTGGTCATAGTATTAGCTAAATATTTTTCTCGGCGTCATGTAGAAATCAGAAATTTTAAACATATTTTTATCTCTGGATTCTATGCTCTTATTCCTTTTACTCTTATCCTTTTACAGCCAGATTTTGGTGGAGCGATGATAATATTTTTTATTTGGATAGGTATGGTATTTGTGTCTGGTATCTCTAAAACACACTTGTTATTAGTATTCACCTCTACAGCAGTTATCTTTGCAACACTATGGTTCTTTGCATTTGCTCCATATCAAAAAGATAGAATTTCTAATTTCTTAAATCCATTGGCAGATATTCATGATTCTGGTTACAATGTGTATCAGTCCACTATCGCTGTGGGTAGTGGACAACTTTTGGGCAAGGGGCTTGGCTTTGGAACGCAGTCACGTTTGCAATTCTTGCCCGAGCCACAGGCGGATTTTATTTTCGCCGCCTTTGCTGAAGAATGGGGATTTGTTGGTTCCACACTTATAATCCTACTTTATGGTTTTGTTATTTGGCGTATTTTATATAGTGCGTCACTAGGGGCAACGAATTTTGAAATGCTTTTTGGTATGGGGATAGCTATATATTTTATGAGTCACATACTCATAAATATAGGAATGAATTTAGGAATTTTCCCTGTGACAGGGATACCACTGCCATTTATGAGTTATGGTGGCTCGCACTTGTTGACAGAATTCGCAGGACTTGGAATACTAATGAGTATGCGCAGGTATGAACGCCCAGCACATAGAGATGATATGAAGAATGAATTTTTCGGGGTGTAGCGGGAAAATTTTATAAATAAAATTATGACTATAGTTGATGGAAAAAAATTGAGTAAAGAGATGCTAGAGGAAATAAAAAAAGAAGTTTCAAGACTTTCTTTTGTTCCAGTTTTTTGTGATGTGTTGGTTGGGTCTGATTCGTCATCTGTCCAATATGTAAACTTAAAGAAAAAGATTGCACTGTTTTTGGGTATAAAATTTCAAGATGCATATTTTGAAGAAAATATAACAACAGAAGAATTGATAACAGAAGTAGAAAAATTAAACAAGCTGGAAAATATGTGTGGATTGATAGTGCAGTTGCCTCTACCAGAATATATAGATACAAAAAAAGTTTTGGCTCATATAGACACACATATCGATGTGGATTGTTTAGGAGAAAATGCGAGTAATATTTTTTATAAAGAAAAGCCAATGACTATACCACCGACAGCAGGAGCGTGCATGTATCTGCTTGATTCTCTAAAAATAGATTTGAAAAATAAAAATATCGTTGTGTTTGGAGCTGGAGATCTGGTAGGCAAGCCCGTTTCTCGGATGCTTGATTCGAGAAATTTACCGCATAATGTGATTGATAGAAAAACTGAAAGCAAAAATAAAGAAAAATTAATAAAAAATGCAGATGTTATAATATCTGGTATAGGAGTTGGTGGGTATATAAAAAGCGACATGATAAAAGAAGGAGTTATTATAATAGACGCAGGAACTTCAGAATCTTCGGGCTCGATAGTGGGGGATGTAGATTTTGATTCCGTAAAAGATAAAGTGTCTTTTATTTCTCCAGTGCCAGGCGGAGTGGGGCCTGTGACTGTGGCGATGCTTTTTAGAAATGTATTGCAAATAGCAAAGCACCTTCACCCTTCACCCCTCACCCCTAGCCCCTCTCCATAGTAATGGAGAGGGGAACAATATTAAATAGTATGAATAATAATATATTTTATTTTTTTTATAATTTAGCACATAAGTCAGTCTTTTTAGACAAAGTGATTATTTTTATAGCTGAACCTTTGGCGTACTTTGTGATAGTTTCTGCTATTATTTTCGTCTTATTTCATCACGATATTTTCACCCCAAAGCAAGGCTTTGGGGGCTTTGGGGTGTTTAAAAAAGCTTTTTTAAATTTTAAGCAAAAGTGGAGAGAAATAGTTCTGGTTTTTTTCTCTAGTATTTCTGCGTGGGTTTTGGCGTATGTATTGAAAATTCTTTTTCACACGAGTCGGCCTTTTTTAGTATTACCTGATGTGACACCTCTTTGGATAGAGTCTGGTTACGCATTTCCTTCAGGCCACGCTACTTTTTTTATGGCCTTAGCTGTTGCCATATACTTATCACACAAAAAAGCAGGATATGTTTTTATAACTTTTGCGTTTTTGATAGGCCTAGCTCGTATCACAGCCGGAGTGCATTTTCCTATAGATATATTCGGAGGGTTTGTATTGGGAAGTGGTGTAGCTTATTTGGTAAATTACTTTTATTTCCCACACGTCAGACATGTGGAGAAAGTATAGTTTCCGTGTTACAATGTTTATATGGCAACTAGAAAAGTTCCTTTTGTGAAAGGAGAATATTATCATATCTACAGTAGAGGGAACAGTAAACAAAAAATATTTTTAGATGAAACTGATTACAATCATTTTATAAAATGTCTTTTTGTTTGTAACTCTAAAAATAACTTCAAATTTAGAGATGATATTGTTGAAGTAGGGATAGATGCTTTTGATTTTGAAAGAGGGAATCATGTTGTGTCTATTGGCGCTTGGGTTTTAATGCCAAATCATTTTCATATTTATATAACTATAAATCCCCACATGTCAGACATGTGGGGAGAGAAGAATGCTATTTCTGAATTCATGAGGAAATTATTGACTGCTTATGTTAAATACTTTAATGAAAAATATAAACGCACCGGATCTCTTTTTGAGGGACCGTTTAAATCTACTCATTTAAAGACAGATAATCAAGCTAAATATCTTTTTTCTTATATACATTTAAATCCAATAAGGTTGTTAGACCCAAAATGGAAAGAGAATGGAATTAAAGATATAAAAAAATCATTAGAATTTTTAACTAAATATAGTTGGAGTAGTTACAAAGATCATACAGGCGAAAACAGAAAAGAGAATAAAATTCTTGATCTGAAAGCTTTCCCAAAATATTTCTTTAATATAAAAGATTTTAATACAGATATTTTGGATTGGCTAAAATATAAAAATGACAGTGATAAGAAGTTCTAAATTCTCCACATGTCAGACATGTGTGGGATAGTTAGCGTATCTCAAAACTAGCTTTCACCGTGACCATGATCTCTTTGTCTATTTTTGATGTGTCGTACATGCCGTAGTCGGAGACTTCGACTGAGTTTGCGGACATGACTTGGACTACGCCAGAGGATGCAGACTGGAGTGCGCCGATAGTTTTGCCTCCGGCTATTGCGAGTTGCTCTGCACGAGCTTTTGCATCTCCGACAGCACTTGCGAGCAGTTCTACTCGCACTTCAGGCAATTTTGAATAATAATATTCCAGAGAATTTGTAGAGAAGAGCATGCCTTTGTTTGTGATAAGTGGAGCTGTGTTTTTAGAAAGTTCATCTATTTTTTTTACATCTTTAGAATTTACTTCGATATTTTGAACTAGATTGTATTTTTTTTCTGGGCCTGGGTATTGTTCGTATATTTCATTCATAAAGACAGGAGAGATAGAGATAGATTCGGGTGGGACACCATTTAATATTAAAAAGTTTTTAACTTCTTTTAGATCAGTGTTCATAGAAGTATAACCGTTTTTTATGGTAGAGAGGGTAGTGGGGCGTGTGATACTAGAAGTCCATTTTACTTTGTCAGATACCACAGGTTTTTTTGCAGAGCCTGTAGTAGAGATGTAGTCTATAGAACGCAGTTTATAAAAAGTAAAAGACCCTATCCCCGCACTGACGACCAGTGCCAGTCCTAAAATCAATCCAAACGCCATGTAGTTTTTATTATTATCCATATTTATATTCTATTCTTAACTTAGTAATTTTGCAATTTTGTGAGCGACACAGGAATCGAACCTGTCACCTACTCTACGTCAAAGAGTCGCTCTACCAAATGAGCTAGTCGCTCTCACAAACTAGTTATAACATTTTTAAACTACTATTTTCAAGTACACTAGATAACAAGTTTCTCTAATACCTCAAGCTCTTCTTTTGTGTTTGGTTGCAGTCCTTCTAGGATGTTTGTCACAGGGACAGCTTGCACCTTTTCTCCTTGTTCAAAAGCCATATGTATGAGAGAGGTGAGATAATATTCACCCTGAGCATTTTCATTTTTGATTTTATCAATATTTCTCCAAAGCCAATCTGCATCAAATGCATACAATGCAGGATTTACTTCTTTGATTTCTTTTTCTTCATCGTTTGCATCTTTGAATTCTACTATGCTCTCTACAGAGCCATCTCTACCTCGCACTATTCTGCCGAAATTTTTGAGCCCTGCTCGCCATTCTGCAAAATCTGGCAACACTACAGTGGCCAAGGTGATAGTGGCTTTTGTTTCGTTATGAACTTTTATTAGGTTCTCTATGGTCTCTTTTGATACTAGGGGCTGGTCTGTAGAGAGCACTAGGAGTGTCTGATAGTCTGAGTGCAATACTGTCTTTGCAGAGCTGACAGCGTGGCCAGTGCCCAGCTGTTCGTGTTGGACTGCGTATGTATGATGAGAGCCTATTATCTCTTGCACGCATTCTTTTTTGTGGCCGACTACTATGACAGGCTTTATAGATATATCCAGTGTCTCCAAAGTGTCCAAAATATGCCTCAAAAAAGGCTTGTCACGAAGCATAGCTAGGGCTTTTGGCTCATCTCCACCCATCCTTTTGCCTTTGCCAGCTGCCAG
>LBZW01000001.1 GCA_000993955.1 Candidatus Nomurabacteria bacterium GW2011_GWA2_40_9 | reverse complement strand
AGAATTGTTTAGTTTTTTCTCCATTATACTGAGAAATTGGCACTTTCTCTTTACTATTGGTACCTCCTTTGATTTCTAAATTCATGAATTATAAACAAATATTTTATGCAAACGCTGGTAAGCTAATAAGTTTCTTTCCTATTGTAATTTTGCCAAAATCTTTTTTGCCAGTCTTTTCACTTGCACCTATGATTTCAAGGTAAAGTGGATTGCCTTTTTTATCTAAATCTAAAAAAATCTCAGATGAAATTTCTACAGTTTTGTCTACCTGTCCTGTTTTTAAGACTATATTCAATGCATCTGCTTCTTTGTCGTAGCTTATTTTCATATCTATATATTATAACTTATCTTTAAGCTTTGCAAGATAATTTATTCCGGATAATTTATTTCAAAAGTTTCTTGACTGTGTTATTTACTAAAAGTGATTTCATTTGACTAATTGCAATTCCGTTTAATTTTAGCAGTCTATCTTTCTGACTCATGCCCATTTTTATAAATTCAGAATTTAAAGTTTCAAGATTGGCAAGACAAATAAGCTGATACACGTCAGAATAATCTCTCATATTACCTTCTTTGTTTTTATTTTTAGTCTTCCAATTCTGTGTAGTTATACCAAAAAGAGCAATGTTCAAAACATCAGCTTCGTTTGCATACACAACAGTAGCTTCTTTAATAGATAACTTTTGTGGTAATACAATATTTTCTTTTATAGAGTCTGTGTGTATTTTGTAGTTTATTTTAGTAAGAGCTCTTTTTGCGTCCCAGCCAAGAACGAGTCTATCGTTTTCCTCAATTTTAAGTCTTTGAAATTCTTTAATTAAGTAGAGTTTAAATTCTGGAGAAATCCATGTTGCAAATTCAAAAGCAATATCTTTGTGAGCAAAAGTTCCGCCATATCTACCAGTTGTAGATTTTATACCAATCGCATTAGTTTTATGTATCCATTTAGAAGAAGAGAGAATAAAACCATTAGAACCAGCTTCATTTCTAATGTTACCGAATTCAGTAACATTAAAATTAGAATTATACATCTGCTCCCAGGAACCCATAAATTGTATGGTGTACTTTGTAGATAACCAATGTGCAATAACAATGCCAGTGGCTTCAGCATCTTTAAATTTTGCCATATCTGTCAATGAAATATAATCTTCATTATCTTTTTGCAAAACTGCTATTTGTATTCCTTTTGTCGTGATTTTTCTCATATCTTTATGTTTATAACTTATCTTTAGGTAAGAAAAGCTTATTCTGGGTAATTTACTATTATTTTTATATCTGCTGTGTCAGACGGCATGTCTCTCCTCCAGATAGGGCGGAGTATCAGACTAGCAGAATCTATGTTTGGGTACTGTGAGAGTATGTGCTGAAAATCTTTTTTAGATTTGTTGACTAAAACACTCTTGAGTTTCTCTTCATCAGTATTCCAGACCATAGAAGATGTGCCAAATAAATTAAAGTTTATGTTTTTTATATCTGAAAAACTAAATACTGTGCTCCCAGTAGATAGAGAGATCGTAAAATCTTTTATGTTTGGAATATAAACTTCACTTCCGTCGTATTTTGGAATTATTGTTTCTACTATTTTCTTTGTTAGATTTTTCTCTTCAAACAAGAAGCCATACAGCGTACCTTTTATTTTTACTGAAACTTCATTTTGATTTGAAGCATCAGCTACCCCTCCTGACTCATCATCTATTTTGAAGATCACAGCGTCTTTGAATAAGATATACCCTTCTGGTAACTGATCTACTGCTTTTTTAAATAATTTATCTTGAAGAGTCATTTTCAATTCTTCTATTGCCTTTGCCTTGTTTTCTTCTCCTACCAAACGAAGTTTGCCCACTAGTCCACCTGAGATATCCCCCTTGCTACGACCATAAAATTTTTCGTATTTGGCAGAGCCTTTGAAACCAAGAATTTTAAAATCTATTGGTGAGGTATTGTAAGCTTCTCCGGGCTCGTTTGCATATATCCCTACTTCTACACTGCCTGGTTTACTGTCTTTTATGCCTGGGATAGTCACGACTTTCTCTGTCTTGTAAATCTTGCCGTTTGAACCTTCTAGACGAGTATCTATGGCGAGATTTTGAAGAGTTGTATTAAAATTATTATAAAGTACAATAGTACCTTTGGCTTTTTGTGAATAATCTTTTTCTTCTTCAGTGTTTACAATCTTTTCTTCTTCTCCAGAAAGTGAAATAAAATTAAAAGACAAAACACCAGAAGTGCTTGAATCTTTTACGGCAGAAAAAGTCTGATTTAATGTAAAATCTTGTACTTTTGGATTTATAGTAACGCGAGCTTTAGTGAACAGAGAAGACACAGCAAAAATAAGAAAGGTGAGAGCTACAACTGCCACAAACCAAAGTGCATAATGTGACCCCTTCTCTCCTTTTTTGTTTTCTCTACCATCTTGTTGTAAAATTTTTTGATTTACAGCTTCGTATTCTTTTCTAATTTCCTCTCTTGTTTGTTCTTTGGGTTCTGTTAAAGATTCTATTTTTATTTCTTTAACTATTTCTTTTTTATGTAAAGTAAGCGGAACAGTATTACTACTAGTAGTACGCCTTATGGGCTTTATATCTTGGAGTAAATTTTTTGGCATAATTATATACTAACTAAGAAAGTTATTAATGTAAATGGCTTCGATGATCAGAAATACATCGCGATTTGTATCTGTATCGAACACAACAATGCCGTGCAATGCTTGAGTGCTCAAAAAGAAAACTCGGAATTTTGATTCTGTCAGAGAGTATTGATTGAATTCTTCTGTTTTAATAATGTCGGAAAAAAAGTCAGCTAAGCTTGGATCAACAGTGATAAAGATAGTAGCAGGAATAGATATGTCATTTGTTATATTACTCAAAGATTCTTGAAATTTTTTGAGCCATTGAGTTTTTAATTTTGCCATAACTGGATCTATTTTCTTTAAAATATTGGCTTCAATGTGCCCTTCTTTGTACATAGAAACATAAGATTTTGCTTCATCGATATTGCATTTTAATTGATTTGCCACTCCGCGTACGATGAAGTTGCTTCCTGCTGGATATGAAACTGATTCTCGCAAGACATCTTTTTTTATCATTGCTATATCTGTCACTTCTCCCCCAATATTTATAAGTAAGAAATTGTCTTGGTTCACAAATACATCACGAGCCACTGTAAAAGACGCCATCATAAAAGACGAAAACTTTATGGTCGGTCCATGAAAATTTTGCTGTATAGATTCTTCAATTTTATTCAAAATATTATCTCCACTCATAGAAACAAAGATATTCATTTCTAGTACTTTTGCTTTTTGGTTCAATGGAGTAGGTGTAGCATAACCATTTAATATAGTCTTCATATTTTTAAGTTCTATCGGTCGGACTTTATTTTCTGTTCTTTCATTTTTTACTAAATATTCTTCTTCGGTGATAATTATTTCTTTTTGAATTAGTTCATCGGCAAGTTTATTTGTGAAAGTAAAGGGTGTTTCCTTTTCTAACCTTACTATCCGTATTTGAGATGCATACCACGGTGACGATAGAATACAAAAAATTCGTTTTGGTGCACCATAGCCTTTCATACATATAGTCCCGGCGACTAGTTTCAGTGCTTTAAGTGTTAAAAATAAAAACCGATCAATATCAAGCTCTTCTTCTATTGGGATAGGTTCACGCATAGAAAAAACAATCTTTGGTATATCTCTCTTTCCCATGTAAAAAAGCGCCCCTCCGACAGACGAAGATCCTATATCAAAAACTAAAACGAGTTCTCCATTATTTTTCGACGATGCCATGATGTAATTATACCCTGTAATAGATTTTTAGCAAAATTAAAAGGTAAAATTATACAAGCACTGCTTTGTATACTGGTTTGTTAAGAATTAAAGCCTCGGCATTTGGTATATCCACATCATTATTTAGATCATTATCGCCTCGTGCGAAAGACCCAAAAACACCTATTTCTTCAACACCGTAAGTATCTTTTAAATATGTTTTATTTTTGGCAATCTTCTGTGTGATTTCTTCTAATTCTCTCATGAAAAAATCAAAAAATCGTAAAGCATTTTGTCATTTAAATGACAAGAAAAGGGATAGGCTAGAAGCTTTGTTAAATGAAGGACATTTACAGAAAGACATAGCAAAAATATTGTAAGTATTTGTGTACCGAGCGGTATCATAAAAAGAAACATAAAATCAGTGTCAAAAGGACTATGATTCCAAATAGGGTTAGTATAGACAAGCGTAAGAAGACAAGAGGGCTCATACATGCTGAAGGAGATACTCTAGTCTCTGGGACTAAGACTCACAGTTTTGTGGCATCCTTTATATTTTCAATAAGTTGATCTAGTGTCTCTGCTTGAGTAAAAATAGGAAAATCCACAGCTTGAGCTATGTAATCATTTTCACCTTTTGATATAGAGAATTGAATAATACTTTTCAAAACTAAAGTATAGCAAAAACTGTTTTTTATGCAAATTTTTGTATTTAAAATATTACCTAACTTTTACGACCGTCAGAGTTGGGTAAATTTGCTTTTTTTATAAAAATATTCTGATATAATATAATCATCATGCAAACAAAAATAATAGAGAGGTATTTCTTTTTCGGATTATTGCTCGCTACTTTTATATTAACATTTTTTATATTTAGTCCTTTTTGGATAGTTCTCGTCCTAGGTATATGTTTTGCCATAGCTCTACACCCTATGCACGACTGGATGATGAGAAAAGGCTTGCCAAATGGACTTTCCAGCTTTTTGACTGTATTACTATTTACCATAGTACTCGTCGGTCCAATACTCGGCATCGCGGCCATAGTATTCAACCAAAGTCAAAATTTGTATCAGTCAGCTGTTGAGGGAAACGATATAAATACTTTTATAACTTCTATAGACACATACATGAACCGCATCTTGCCAGATGGAATTTCTTTTGATGCACACCAAAAAGTAACCGACTTCATAAAACTAATCACCAGCAACATAGCAAATATATTTACAAGTACTGTTACTGCAGTATTTTCTTTTGTACTTATGCTCTTGGCTATATTTTTCTTTTTGAAAGACGGTACAAAATGGAAAAAAGACATAGTGCAGTTGAGCCCTCTGGTAGATACTGATGACAGGAAAATCTTAGAGAGACTCGAACTATCTGTAAACGGTGTGATCAAGGGGTACTTGCTCATAGCTGTAGTCCAAGGGCTACTCATGGGTGTGGGGCTGTCTATATTTGGTGTACAAAATGCAGCACTCTGGGGAGTGGTGGCAGCGGTGTGTTCCCTCATACCTATGGTTGGCACTGCTTTTGTTTCTGTGCCGGCTATAATATTCCTATTTGTTACAGGCAGTACGGGGGCAGCTGTTGGCATGCTCATCTGGGCTGTGGTGGTGGTAGGGACGGTGGACAATTTCTTGAGCCCTATGGTAATCTCTGGGAAAACAAATATTCCACCGCTCCTCATATTATTCTCAGTCCTCGGGGGTATATCTCTCATGGGGCCTATCGGCGTGCTGATGGGGCCACTCGCTATCAGCTTACTCTATACACTTGTGTCTATTTACAAGCATGAATTTCAAGCAAATTAAATAAGACCACATGTCGGACATAGGGACTAAAAAAAATGACCGACCCTATGTCCGACATGTGGAACAATAATCTATGCCTTTAAAATTTTTTAATACATTAACCAAAGAAAAAGAAGAATTTGTACCAATAGATGCAAACGAAGTGCGAATGTATACCTGCGGTCCGACGGTTTATTATTTTGCACACATAGGTAATCTACGCTCTTATGTATTTGCAGATATTTTGAGACGAACTATCAAATACTCTGGATACGAAGTAAAACAAGTCATGAATATCACAGACATAGGCCACCTGGTATCTGATGCAGACGCAGGAGATGACAAGATGACAAAAGGCCTCCTGCGTGAAGGCAAAGAACTGACTCTCCAAAACATGCGTGAGATGGCAGAATTTTATACAGAAAAATTCAACCATGATTTAGAACGGTTAAACATAGAGATGCCCGATGGGCAATACTTTGCGAGTGATTATGTAGCAGAAGACATAGCACTAATACAGAGACTAGAAGAAAAAGGCTACACATACAAAACAAGTGATGGAATTTATTTTGATACAGAAAAATGTGCGGATTATGGAAAGCTTATTGGAAAAGAAATATTAGAGTGGGACATAGAAGGTGCTCGAATAACACAAACTGGTGAGAAAAAAAGACCTATAGATTTTGCTTTGTGGAAACTAGATTCAAAACTTGGCTATGAGTCTCCTTTTGGCAAGGGGTTCCCGGGCTGGCATATCGAGTGTTCTGCTATGGGAATAAAATTCCTAGGCGAACAGTTTGACATACATACAGGAGGCATAGACCACATACCCATACACCACACAAACGAGATAGCTCAATCAGAATCTGCTACAGGCAAAAAACCTTTTGTGCGTTTTTGGATGCATCACGAATTCATAGACACAGGTGGAAACAAAATGGCAAAGTCAGAGGGTAATTTTTTGAGACTAGACACACTGATAGAAAAAGGTATATCCCCTATTACTTACAGATTTTGGCTCCTGATGGCGAGCTACCATACAAAAATGAACTTTAGCTTTGAGGCTCTGGAAGCTTCTGAAATAGCCTTGAAACGCTTGTATAGACTTTATAATCAACTAGGAGAAGAGATGGGCAAAACAGACGAGAATTATAAACAAAAATTCAAAGAACGCATAGAAAATGATTTAGATACATCTCGAGCACTTTCTCTTCTTTGGGATTTAATAAAAGATGAAAATATTTTAAATGCTAATAAAAAAGCTACTATATTAGACTTTGACAGAGTGCTCGGCCTCAACTTTTCCGCCCAAGGCGGACCAGTCTCGGGCTGGGAAAACGAGCCTATACCAAACGCAATACAACTACTCGTAACAGAACGAGAAAACGCACGCAAAAATAAAAACTTTCAAAAATCAGATGCGTTAAGAAAAGAAATAAACGACCTAGGTTATGAGGTAAAAGATAGTGAAATACTTTAGCTAATTTATCTTTAACTTATATTTTGTTAGATTAAATTTACGATATCGTGATATGTTACGAGGAGCATCAATAAAATTAAAATCACAAACCCTATCATATTTGCGGTGTTTGCTATCTTTGGATTTATACGAGAACCTTTTATTTTTTCAATAAATAGAAATAATAGTCGTCCACCGTCAAGTGCAGGGAAAGGAATCAAGTTTATGATAGCGAGATTGACTGAAATAATCGCTGCGAAAGACAGCAAGTACGCAAAGCCGAACTTATGAGCATCTCCCACAATTCCAACCATTCCGACTGGTCCAGAAACAGAGGAGAGGCTCCCTTCACCTTTTATTCCATCAGCAATCAATGTATAAAGCCCTATCACAGTACCTTTGGTAACATTCCAATCAATTTTCATACCTTCAACGAGTGCAGAAAAGAAAGACAATTTAATAAAACCTATCGTGTCCATTGCGATACCGATAGAAGGCCTGTCATCTGTTTGATTATAAATAGAAGGTATTACTGTCACATAAATCACTTTATCATTTTGTTCATTTAATATTTGAGATATAGTCAATCCTTTTTCAAACTCAGATTTGCCACGTAAATATCCAATTTCTATTTCTTGGTTTTGATGATTTAATACGAAATCTTGAAAAACTTCCGGAGGGAAATCTGAAATACTATCATATCCACTTTTTGCAAAAATCAATTTATCTTGAACTCTTAGTCCTGCTTCTTCTGCAGAAGAACCTTTTGCTACTTGCACTATGGTCAAATTTATATTTTGCAAATCAAAATTTGCCGGCTGACTACCAGCTGACATAGGAAGTCCAGACATAAGACCGAAAGAAAACAGTAACCACGCAAGTAGAAAGTTTGCGATAACTCCAGCCAGCAATACTACAGCTTGCTTACTTTTAGGTTTATTGACAAAACTTCGTGATGCATCTGGACCGCGGGTGTTTTCATCGTTTGGGTCTTCTCCAAAAATCTTTACAAATCCGCCTATCGGCAAGAGATTGAACGAATATTCTGTTTCCCCTTTTTTTATACCAAAAATCTTTGGTGGCCAACCAAAGCCAAACTCATCTACTCGTATACCGAAAAACTTTGCAGCAGAAAAATGCCCCATCTCATGACCTACAACCAAAACAAATAAAATTATTACAAAAATAAGTATGTTCATATTGTTAATTCATAACTTCACGCTCTTTCTTTTCAAATATCGCCTCTAAGTTTACATTTGCTTCATCTATCACTTTCTGCAATTCTTCTTTTGCACGGAATTTTTCATCTTCGGTCATTTTACTTTCTTTCTCGAGTGCTTGAACTTCATCCCATATGCGTTCTCGTTCCTGACGGACTGTTATTCTGGACTCTTCAAGTTTTTCTTTGAGAAGTTTTACGAGTCTTTGTCTAGACTCTGTGGTCAGCTGAGGAAAGATAACTCGTATTCCAGAATCATCTACCGCCGTAGAGAGGCCGAGGTTTGAAGCCATGATAGCTTTTTCAATGTCTTTTATATGACCCTTGTCCCAAGGAGCTATCCGTAGGGTCTTTGGATCTTCAACTGAAATAGAAGCCACATTTTTAATAGGACCAAATGAGCCATAAGATTCAACTACAATACCGTCGAGCACCATCGGCGACGCCCTGCCGATATTGAGCTGTGTGTATTCCTTACTCAAAAACTCTTCTATCTTCTTTAACTCACCTTTAAAAATTAAAAAATTGTATTGCATATATGGATTGTATTATAGCAGATGTTATAAATAATTAAAAATATGGTACAGATAACACCACAGACTCCATTAAACTCTTTGTAGAAGACCCGGGTTGGCGGAGATATTTGCGGACTTGGAAAATTTGCTGAAAGAAAGTCAGGTTGTTTTTTGTGTCAAAGCCCGCCTTTGACATTTGTTGGTGTAGTACTGTTTCTAAAGCATTTAAAAACTTTTGGGCTTTTGTGCGAGCAGAGTCTACAGAGATAGAGTCTTCTTCATCCTCTACTTCAGTTATCAATTCTTTTATAAATTCAATTCTCTGTGGCAAAGTCATAGACACAAATTTCTCTGCTTCTTTTAATTCGGTATTTATATTATTTATATTTGAATTTGAAGAAATAAAATAAAATCTGGATTTGAAAGTAGCAAGCAGACTGTCTGTATCCGGCATAATTAAAAAGAAATGTGTGTGTTCTATAGGCTCTTCAAACATCTTGAGTAAAGTATTTTGTGCTTCCAATAAAAAACTGTTCGTAGAAATTATAAAAATCTTTTTACTTCCTACAGTTCCATCAAATCCCCTATCAGCTCCCATGGCTTTGAGTCGTCGTGCATCATCTATTTTTATAGAATCAGCAGAAATATGAAAAAAGTCTGGATTATTTAGTATGTTTATATTAGAGTTTGCTAAAAATTCTAGAATCACGGGCAAGGCTTCAGCACTTCTATCTTCTATCAAATATGCATGATGTAGGTTGTCTATATCTAGATGTTCTAAAATATCCATATATTTATTAGCTCATCGGGTGTTGGACACCCGACAATCTTATTTTTTACTTATGACTGCTTTTTTGTAAACATCCAAATGCTCGAGGGCTATACCTGTACCCTTGGCTACACAGTAAAGTGCGTCTTCTGCAAGAACTGCTTTTACTCCTGTTTTTCTGTAAACTAAATCTGGAAAGTTACGCAACAAGGAAGAACCACCAGTCATTATAATGCCATGGTCTATGATGTCAGAAGCAAGCTCTGGTGGCGTTTCGGCCAATACATCTTTGATAGCTTTTATGATTTGCTTTAATTCAGGGTCTATGGCTTTTACTATCTCATTTGTGCCGACTTGAGCAGAACGTGGAAGCCCTTGAATAAAATCACGTCCTTTTATCGTGACCCGAAGTTCTTCTTCAAGTGGCACAGCTGCGCCGATTTTTATTTTTACTTCTTCGGCAGTCTTGTCACCGATGGCGAGGTTGAATGTTTTTTTAATGTAGTCTGCTATGGCTTGGTCTATCTTTGTCCCTGCGCATTTTACAGAGGTAGATGCCACGATTCCCCCTAGAGCGATCACGGCCACGTCGGTCGTCCCTCCACCGATGTCCACCACCATGTGACCCTTTGATTCATAGATCGGTATTCCAGCCCCTATAGCTGCGAGAATTGGCTCTTTGACTACATAAGCGTTCTTTGCTCCAGCACGAATAGCAGCCTCTACCACTGCCCGACGTTCTGTAGAAGTAACCCCCGCTGGCACAGACACCATCACATCTGGTTTGAAAATATTATATTTACCAAGGGCTTTATTTATAAAATAGCGGAGCATTGCCTCAGTCACTCTGTAATCTGCTATTACCCCATCTTTCATCGGACAATATGTGATAATAAATTCTGGAGTCTTGCCTATCATGTCTTTTGCTTCGAAGCCAATAGCCAGTATTTTATTGTCTTGTTCTGAGACTGCAACCACGGAAGGCTCGTTGAGGACTATCCCCTTTCCAGGTAGAAAAACCAAGGTATTTGCAGTCCCTAAATCTATCCCTAATTTTCTAGAAAATATACTCATAAAAGAAATATACCATGGTTCGGCCTTTCTCACCATGACCCTGAGTTTTTATCGAATGGGTCACAAATATGGTAGAATTAAAAGATGAAAATAGTTACGGTAATCCCATTCAGAAAAGGACTTTGGAAAGAAAATTTAACCTATTTTTCAATAAAAGACATACCAAATGGGAGTATCGTTACTATATCTCTCCGCAATAAAAACATGTTGGGGTTAGTAGTCTTTACCGAAGACGTAACTGACGCAAAGAGAAATATAAAAGACATGGATTTTAATCTAAAGAAAATACTTAGTATAAAAGAGGGCTCTATTTTTAAATCTGAATTTCTAGAATCTGTGTTTTTGTGTAGTAAATATTTTGTTCAAAACAACAGCGACGGGGTCACATCTCTCATCCCAAATATTTTAAAAGAAGAATACGATAGATTTGCTGAATTAATTAAAAACAAGCTATTAAAAAATGAACAAAACAAAGAAGAACTTTCAGTGAGAGCTTTAGACTCTAGAGAGAGTCTAAAGCTCTCACTGATAAAAAATGAAAAATTATTGTTTCAAGCTAAACTGGAAGAACGTATAGATTATTATAAAATCCTAATCAGAAGTAATTTTGCTAAAAAAAAATCAGTTTTTATAGTACTACCCACTAAAAATGACATAGACGACTGGTATGGGTACCTGTCCAAGGGTATTGAACAATTTACTATTTCTATCCATGGAGGGTATAGTGCAAAGAAACAAATGGAAAAGATAGAAAATATCATAAAAGAAGAGCATCCAATTTTGATTATCGGTACTGCCCCATACCTATCTATAGACAGAAGAGATATAGAAACAATTATTTTAGAACACGAGAGCGGAAATGGGTATAAAATGATAGCCAAACCCTACTTTGATTTACGAATTTTTACTGAAATTTTTGCTTCTAAAATAAATGCAAAATTTATCTTGGCGGATAGCCTCTTACGCTTTGAAAGTATAGCTAGGCGTGAGATAGACGGACTAGGGGAAGTTCATCCCATGTCTTTTCGTATTTCTTTTGATGGAAAAATAGAAATATTGAGTAGAAAAAACAAATTTAAGGTGTTGATGACTGAAACTATAGCAGAATTGAAAAGTGCTCTAGAACAAAAAGAGAAAGTTTTTATTTTCTCTCTTCGAAAAGGGCTGGCTACTTATACTATATGTAGAGATTGCGGAGAAACAGTAAGCTGTGATGAATGCTCCACTCCTGTTGTCCTGCACCACTCTCCAGACAAAAAAAAGAGAGTATTTGTCTGCAACAGATGTGGCACAAGCAAAAATACGAAGGTTAAATGTGTAAAATGCGACAGTTGGAATCTGGTACCACTCGGCATAGGTATAGATACAGTGTATGAAGAATTAAAAAAAGAAAAATTAGATCACATTAAAATATTAAAACTAGACAAAGACACAGCAAAGACAGCCAAGGGTGCTCTAAAGATAATTACAGAATATGAGACAGGAGAAAATACTATACTCATAGGCACAGAGATAGCACTTTTTTATATGAAAAACCAAATAGACACCTGTATCGTTGCTTCTTTTGATTCACTCTGGAGTATCCCAAATTTTAAAATGAGTGAAAAAATAATTCAACTCATACTCCTGATGCTTTCTAAAACAAAAAATAAATTGATAATCCAAACAAAGAACGACAAAGACTCGGCACTGCTTGCCATAAAAAATAGTAATCTATTAGAATTTATCAGGACTGAACTCGAAGACAGAAAATCTATGCTCTATCCCCCATATTCTAGATTTATCAAAGTTACTTATTTAGAAAGCAACACAGATTCATCTAAGACAAAAGAAAATTTGAGTGAAATATTCAAAGATTACAACCCTGTATTTTACAGTGGTTTCAGAAAGAGTAGTAAAGACAAAAATACAGTAAATATGTTAATAAAAGCAGATCCTAAAAAATGGTCTTTGCCTATACTCTCTGCATCTGCTTCTATCGAGGAAGACCTCTATAGAAAACTTTTGTCTTTAAATAAAATATCTTCTAATTTTAGAGTGCTGATAGATCCAGAAAATTTGCTGTAAAAATTTTTTTATAAAAATTCATATTCATTTATGCAGTATAATACAAAATCTAAACCGAGACAATTACTGTAAATTCACCTCTCACTTTATCTTTATTCTCATTAAAATAATTTAATACCTCGGATGGCGTGCCTGTTTTAAATTGTTCATAAATTTTTGTCAGCTCGCGAGCAACACAGATATTCTTTTCTGGAGAAAATTTCACCAGAGATTCTAGAGTTTTTATAATTCTGTGTGTGGACTCGTAGAAAACTACAGTGCGTTTTGATTCTGCTATTTCTTTAAATAAAGTTTCTCTGCCTTTTTTGTGTGGTAAAAAACCTAAAAAAGTAAATTCATGTGTCGGCAGTCCCGAAGCAGAGAGCGCTGTGATGATAGCTGTCGCTCCGGGAATAGGTACGACTTGCACTTTGTCATTATTAAAATATTCTTTTATTTTAGATACTAGTAGCGCTCCTGGGTCTGATATGCCGGGTGTGCCTGCGTCTGAGACAAGAGCGAGATCTTTCCCTTCTTCTAGAAGTTCTATAATTTTGTCTATTTTTGCAAGTTTGCTATGAGCATGGTAGCTCATCGTAGGCTTTTTTATGTCATATTTATTTAAAAGATTTTTCGTGACCCGAGTATCTTCACATAAAATTAAATCTACATTTTTGAGTGTCTCAATAGCTCGGAGCGTGATATCTGTCATATTTCCTATTGGTGTGGCTACTATATATAGTTTAGACATATTAATTAAACTCTTTTTCATAATAACATTATTTATTATTTCCTATACTTTCTAGTTCTCCACTTGTCAGCGATTTTGACTCTGGTTAGAGCGCGCTCGAGTTCGGACTCAAAGTGTTCAAAGTCTACTACTTCTTTGTTTTCTGCTTGTTTGCGTAGTTCTTCGGCACGAGCTTTTGCTTTTGTTACAGCATCATCAGAAAGTTCTGATACATGTTCTGCAAAATCAGCGAGAATCACTACTTCAGTAATACCAGAGGCAAGGCCTCTGGCAGACAGAGGCCTTGCCTCTGGTAAATATTTCACTTCTACGAACCCTCCAACGACAGCAAAAGGAATATGCTCGCCGTTTACTATGCCGACAACATCTCCTGATTTGAGTCCAGCAACTATAGGTATGTGTTCAGGCAACACAGCAATCTCCCCTTCTGTAGTAGGGATAATCACTTCATCAACAAGCTCTTCTAGAACCAATTTTTCTGGAGTTACTATTTTTAGTTTTAATTGCTTTGACATTTTTGTGTATTTATATTATTATATAAAAAATTCTTACTTTATGAAAAATTTGAGGGAGTTTATTAGGTGGTTACTGTATGTAGCCGCCTGGCTCTCTATGGTATGGTTAACTTCATTATAGAGAGCTCCAAAGTCTCTGCCCTATCAGGCAGAGACTTTTTTATATCGCTCCTTTCATATAAAACGCTTGCTCTGGCTTATCATCATGCACGCCTGCCAATATTTCCTTGAAAGAACGGATCGTGTCTGCGAGGGTGACATATTGACCAGAGGCACCGGTGAACTGCTCTGCCACGAAGAACGGCTGAGAAAGGAATTTCTGCACTTTACGAGCACGCACCACGAGTTGCTTGTCTTCTTCAGAAAGCTCTTCCATACCCAATATCGCAATTATATCTTGTAAATCTTTATACTTCTGAAGTATCCTTTGCACTTCACGAGCCACTTCATAATGCTCTACTCCGACAATATTTGGGTCAAGAATTGTAGAAGAAGAGTCGAGCGGGTCAACAGCCGGATAAATACCAAGCTCAGCTAGGGAACGATTTAAAACAACAGTAGAGTCTAAATGAGCAAATGTTGTGGCTGGAGCTGGGTCGGTCAGGTCGTCTGCTGGCACATATACAGCCTGGACTGATGTGACAGAACCCTTATCTGTAGAAGTTATTCTCTCTTGCATTGTTCCCATTTCTGTTGCTAATGTCGGTTGATAACCTACAGCCGATGGAATACGCCCGAGAAGTGCTGACACTTCGGAGCCAGCTTGTGTAAATCGGAAGATATTGTCTATGAAAAAGAGCATGTCTTTGCCTTCTATATCACGGAAATATTCCGCCATTGTGAGTCCAGAAAGTGCCACACGCATACGAGCTCCAGGCGGTTCATTCATCTGACCGAAGACCATAGCTACTTTATCCAAAACTTTTGAATCTTTCATTTCATGATACAAGTCATTTCCTTCACGAGTTCTTTCCCCCACACCTGCAAACACAGAGTAGCCTCCGTGATTGCTTGCTATATTGTGTATGAGCTCCTGGATCACCACCGTCTTACCAACTCCAGCACCTCCAAAGAGCCCAACTTTTCCACCTTTGAGCACAGGACAAATAAGGTCAATAACCTTGATACCAGTTTCGAGAATTTCAACTTTCGTAGCTTGAGAGACATATGAAGGGGCTTTGCGGTGGATAGGAGAACGACCCCCACCCCTGCCCTCCCCCGAAGGAGGAGGGAGATCATCTATAACTTCTCCAAGGACATTGAAGATTCTACCTAGGGTCCCTTTGCCTACTGGTACAGATATCGGTGCGCCAGTGTCTGTGACCTCCATACCTCGAGAGAGTCCATCTGTCGTATCCATGGCTACAGTACGGACTACATTGCCCCCGATATGCTGCTCTACTTCCAAAACCAAAGACCTTTGATTTTGCCCTGAGCTTGTCGAAGGGAAGGTTACAGTTAAAGCATTGTAAACTTCTGGCAAATTTTCTCCAAATTCGACATCTATCACTGGCCCGATTATTCTTTTTATTTTTCCTATGTTTTGCATAATAATAATTTAACTGATAATTTTTTAATAATTTTATTCAGACCCCCTCTGCCCTTCGGACATCTCCCCCGAGGCTACGGGCGATCAACTCACACTTGCCATACCGGCACTAATCTCACTTATTTCTCTGGTAATATTTGCCTGTCTTGCTTTGTTGAATACCAAGGTCAAATCATTGATCATCTCTCCTGCTGCGTCTCCGGCATTTTTCATTGAAAGCATTCTGCTTGACTGTTCGGAAGCATTGGACTCTAACAACATCTGATATATCTGCATCTTTACTAGTTTTTCTGCCAGCGTTTCTATGAGTTTATTTATATCACCTTCGAACAAATATGTTGACCCCAAAGCCTTGCTTTGGGGATTTTCCAAAAGCAAGGCTTTGGGGGAATCTAGACCGTCTATTACTTCTTTCAATTCTTCTTTAGACACTGGCAAGAGCTTTCTGATCTGTGCTTTTTGAGTCAGTGCTGATACAAAGTCTGTATATGCCACATAGACTTTTTTATAATTTCCTATTTTATATTCACTAGTTAAAAAGTTAGACACAGCTGTGATATCAGATAAAGAAATAATATCTGGCAATTCAATAAAAGATGCCACGATATTCTGCCCTACTCTGCGCATAGTGCCGTCGCCTTTTTTGCCAAGGGTTATGAAATCAACTTCTTCATTTTCTAAAGATTTTAGTTTTAAAATAGTTTTCTTGATGACTTGAGAATTGTACGCTCCGCACAAACCTCTGTTTGAAGTGATGAGAACTATCAAAGTTTTACCTGTTTTATTTTCCCCACCTGCAACGCTATGCGTAGCATTGCGGGCAGGAGTAAAAAATGGGTGTGTCACCTCTTCAAGTTTTGCTGAAACAGAAGTCAAAAGCTCCCAAGAATAATTTGCATACACACGAGATGCGAGAGTCTTAGAAACTGCGCGCTTCATCTTCGAAGCAGCCACTAGCTCCATCGCCTTGGTTATCTTCTTTGTGTTCTTCACACTCTTTATTCTTCTTTTAATTTCTTTTGTTCCGGTCATATAATAAGTTTATAAAGTCAAAAGTTATAAAGTTAAAAAGTTAGTTTTAAAGTCTGCTATCGCTTTTTTTAATTCTTCTTCCCCAACATCAGACCACATTTTCTTTTCAATAACTTCACTCAAGAAAGTTTTTGCATTTCTCTCTGCATATTCTATGAGTCCAGATTCAAATTCTTTTATCTTGTTTAGTGGCACATCGTCCATGTAGCCTCGGGTAAGTGCATACAAAGTGACAACTTGGCGTTCGATAACGACTGGAGAATATTGTGGCTGTTTTAGAACTTCCACTGCACGCTTCCCGCGTTCGAGTTGTGCCTTTGTGGCATCATCTAGGTCAGAGCCGAATTGTGCAAAAGCTTCGAGTTCTCGAAATTGTGCAAGGTCGAGCTTGAGAGTTCCAGCTACTTTTTTCATAGCTTTGATCTGCGCAGATGAACCCACTCGAGATACAGAGAATCCGACATTTACTGCAGGACGAACACCTTTATAAAATAAATCAGTCTCGAGGAATATCTGTCCGTCGGTAATAGAAATCACATTTGTAGGAATATATGCAGAGATATCTCCTGCTTGAGTTTCAATAATTGGAAGCGTAGTGATAGATCCTCCGCCGTATTTTTCATTTTTTCGGCATGCACGTTCAAGGAGCCTAGAGTGTAAGTAAAACACGTCTCCCGGATATGCTTCGCGTCCTGGTGGTCGGCGAAGAAGCAGTGAAATTTCTCGATATGCTACAGCGTGCTTGGACAAATCATCGTAAATAATCAACACATCCTTGCCCTGATCCATAAAATACTCAGCAATAGAGACTCCAGTATAAGGAGCGATGTATGAGAGAGCTGCTGGCTCAGAACTACCCGCAGAGACGATGATAGTGTAGTCCATCGCACCCCCTTCTTCGAGGCGAGTCTGGAGTTTGCGAAGTTTAGAGTCTTTTTGACCGATCGATACATATACACAGATCATGTTTTGACCTTTTTGATTTAAAATTGTGTCAATAGCGATGGCAGTCTTACCTGTCTGCCTGTCTCCGATGATGAGTTCGCGCTGTCCACGACCGATAGGGATCAATGCATCGATAGCCTTGATACCAGTAGCAACTGGCTGATCTACCCCTTGTCGTGTGACCACTCCAGATGCCACTTTTTCTATAGGCTGTGCACTTGATGTTTTTACATCACCTTTGCCGTCTATCGGCGCACCGAGCGCATTGAGTACTCTTCCTATCTGTGCTTCTCCCACAGGTACTTCGAGGATACGGTCAGTAGCTTTCACTTCATCCCCTTCTTTAATCTTTGAAAAATCTGAAAGAATGATAATACCCACGGTGTCTTCTTCGAGGTTTAAAACCACACCTGTCTCCCCACCTGCAAATGTCACCATCTCCCCTGACTTTACATCAGACAGTCCAGAACATTTAGCAATACCATCGAAGACTTCTACTACCTTGCCCACCAACTCTCCCTTTGTTTCTATTTTGAAAGCTTCTATTTCTTTTCTTAAATTTTCTACAATATGATTTGACATATATTTTATTTTTTCCCAATGCTTTTGGTCGGGATCCCGACTTTACATCGGGACTTTATTTACTTTGTATTAAAAACTTTTCTAGCTTTTGAAGTTTGTTTTTGTATGTCGTGTCTAATACTTCATCCCCCACTTCGACCCGCACCCCCCCCAATAATTCACCTTTTACAAAAAATTCACTTATTACTTTATCTCCCTTGTACTTTATTTTTGTTTCATTTTCAATCTTTGCTTGATCTTCTTTACTCAATATTTTTGCTGTAATTACTTTGAGTCTGACTGTATTTGTTTTTTTATCGATAATATTTTGCAAGGCTTCCAAAATATATTTTGATTTACCAAGTAATCTTTTGTCCTGTAAAATATGCACCGTGCGTTTCAATATAAGCTCTTGCTCAGCTGTGCTCTTGCCCTCAGTAGCTTCATACACTGCCTCTGCAATATTTTTTGGAGAAATTTTCTGCATATTTATTTATTCTTATCGTTCATAATTTTCTCTGCGACGAATGTAGCCAAAGACATAACATCTTTCTTTGCTGATTCAATTAACTCCCTTTTATCTATCTCCATTTGTTTAATTCTATTTTTTTTCCACTCTTCAGTATTAAGTCTCATCTTCTCGATATTTTCTTGTCGTAACTTTTCTAAATCTTTTTTTAATTCTACTTGTGTATCTACAGATAATTTTCGAAGTTTAATTGAATTTTGTTTATATTCCTCAGTAGCCAACAAAAGTAACTCACGTGATTTTTTTGCATCATCCAGTCCTTTGCTTATCTCATTACTTCTTTCATCGACTAACTTTTTTAAAGGCTTGGCCGCAAGCATATACAATGCCAAAAACACCAAACCAAAGTTTATCACTTGGGCAAGCATGAGTTTCCAATCTATGTGAAATGTAGCTATAAATTCATCCATTTTTATTTAATTGAAAATGCGATAACCAAACCATAAATAGCCACAGCTTCTGCGAATGCGGAAGCGATGAGCATAGGAACGAGTACTTTACCTGTCGCTTCTGGATTGCGTCCTATAGCTTCCATAGCTTTTGCTCCAATGAGACCAATACCAAGTCCTGCACCAATAGCAGACAAACCAATTGATAATGCTTTTGCAAGCGGTGCTAAATTTACAACTGTACTTACAGTATCCACCAATTCTTTTTCCATAATTTTTTAAAATTAAAAACTAATAATAATTTCGACTAACTTATAATAACTTTACGGTGAGAGCTTTAGACTCTCATGAGAGTCTAAAGCTCTCACCGTTTCATACTCCTCGTGTTCATTATGATCCTGCGCTGCGATGGTAAAATACACAGCCCCAAGCAAAGAAAATATCAATGCTTGAATGAGTCCTATGAAAACTTCAAGGAACAAAAACGGCCCCGGTAAAATATACAAAAATATTGCCGACATAGAAGCGAGCAATACTTCTCCTGCAAAAACATTACCAAAAAGACGAAAAGAAAGCGATGCGATTTTTGCCATTTCTCCTATGAGTTCAAGCAACCCTACAAACACAGAAATTGGAGATACGATGACCACAGTCTTGTCCTTTTTAAACTTGGTAAATATCTCACCAAGTGCTTTTAGATTAACATATTTATTAAAAAGTTTCCAGAGCCCGATAGTGAGTATGCCAAATAGATTTGAAGCGACAATGATCATAAGCGACAAAGCAAGGGTGGTGTTGATATCCGCAGTCCCCGCACGAAAAAGAGGAACAAAAACATTTTGCCCACTTTCAACAACCGTAAAACCAATAGCAGAAATAAAAGGCAAAAGCCCGATCCAATTATTTATTAAAATAAATACAAAAAGAGAAAATACTAAAGGAAAAATTTTATTCGTTATTTTTCTGTCATTTGTGACTTGATCAGTGAGAGACATAGCACCCTCGAGCATAACTTCAAAAATATTTTGTAATTTCCCTGGAACTTTTTTGAGATTTAATCGGATAACGAGAGAAAATATAGCAATCAAAAGCACTGCAAGCCAAGTAGTAAAAAGCGAGTTTGTGATAGCAAAATTACCCACATGAAAAATCGGCTCTGCATAGATAGTCACTTCGTGACTTGTCTCCTCTACTACCTCTCCATTATGTTCTAAATTATTTGCCATTTTTTACTTGCCCATCCGTAGCCTTGTGCGAAGGTGGGTCTTGTTTATCTAAAGTACTTTTATATACTTTCACTTCTTTATAAATACCAAAACATGTTATCATAAAACCCAAAATTATTATAACAAAAAATAAAATCTGACTGCTAGTAGTTTTGCTGATATATTTTGCAAGCAATACTCCTAAAATCAACGGAAATATAATCCAAGATGTTGTCTTGGCATAAAAAAGAATCACAGGTCTCCAAATAGCACTATTGTTTTTTGAATTTTCTGTTTCCATAAAATTTTATAAAATACCCGCACATTGTGGCTACAAATAATTCCTCGCTATCGCTCGGAATTTTCGCAACCCGCCCCTCGCGGTTTTGCCTGCTGGCAAAACATCGCTGCGGTCCTCACCAAGGCAAGAAAAATAAAGCAGTTTATTTTTCTTGTGCCTGGTGAGCATGGATGGAATCGGACCATCGACCTCTGTCTTATCAGGACAGCGTTCTACCACTGAACTACATGCTCAAAACACAAAAGCAGGAGAAATAATCCCGCATAGAAAATATAACAAAAAGAATGTTTTTAAGCAAACAAAAACACCTCGTACGAGGTGTTTTTGTTTTAACGAAATTAAATTTGGAAAAAAAAGATTTAGTATTCTCGGCGTCCACCTGAGCGGCCTCCTCCATACCCTCCTCCTCCATGACTATTGCCTCCTCCGTATCCACCGCCATTTCCACCTGTTCGTGGTGGGCGAGCTTCCATAGGGCGAGCTTCGTTGACTGTGAGTTTGCGTCCTTCAAATTCTTGGTCGTTGAACATAGAGATAGCTTTTTGTGCATCTGCATCATTAGCCATTTCTACGAATCCGAAACCTTTTGAGCGACCAGACATTTTGTCCATGATAATCACAGCAGATGTGACAGAACCTGCTTGTGCGAAGAGTTCTCGTAGAGCATCTTCTTGTGTACTGTAAGGGAGTCCCCCTACATATAGCTTTGTAGCCATATATTTTACTTCTCCGGTTTTTAAAAACTCCGGCAAAAACTAATTATAATATGTAGAAACATCGAGAAACTACATTATCAGTATCTCATACCAATAAATAAAAAGCAATTGTAAAACAGTTACCCTTGATTTTTTTGAAAAATGAATATAGGTCACCCTTGTTTTTCTAAAATTTTCCCAGTTTAAACAACAACTTACGTGCATCTGCAACCTGTGCTGTAGTAATCTTACGATACATACCAAGGCCAAATTGTTTTTCAATATCACGTGCCAACTCTAACGGTTTTCTTTCAATTCGAGCTTTTTCTAGTTTACGATAAAAATCAGGAATTTTACTTGCAATAAAAAGGAACAATTGATGAGCATCTCTATACTCATAATTAATATCAAAATTAATCCTATAACCCCCCCCCTCATTCTTTTTAAGCTCAATTAGATGAGTGCGTGGATAAACTCCGTCAACAATATATTGACTGTAACTAGTGCTAACTATATTACGCATACTCTTTTCTATTTCATTATTAAAATCAACATCCTCTGGATTAAACTCTTTTGAAAGTTGTGCAAAAATGATTCCCTCAAAATCAACTCCACGCTCCCCAAACTCCTGTTCAATAGAGCACGCTGTTTTCCTAACATTTTCATGGTTTTTTATTGTTTGTCTTTCAAAATCCAAGGCAATCTTTTCAAGCTCTTGTTTAGATAATCCTATTTTATCCCAAAGTTTAATATTCTCTCCCGGATTATACATATATTTTTCTTGGTTAAAGTGCATAATTATTTCACAGGATTTATTTCAAAAGTTCCATGGTCACGCTCAAATTTGATGCGATTCAAATCAAAAAATCCTATTTGACCGAGTAAGCCATTTACAGACCTGCTATCAATAAATCCTACTTCTATTTTTATTTTATCTAAAAATTTAACTTGAATATAAATTTCAGTAAGATACACATCTGTCCTATCACCCTCCACACCAGTAGTTGAAGTTTTTGTACATTTATTTAAATCAATACCTATTTCTTTTGCGTATTCAATATTGAAAAGACAGTTATCCGCCCCAGAATCAAGTAGTGCGATAGTACTAAAATTTCCTGTTGGACCAAAGATTTCAACATCAACAATTGGTCTACGAAAATGCTGACCAGTTCTAGGATTAAAAGAAGTTAAATAACTATACTTCATAAATTAAATGGGGAATAAATCATATCAAAAGGAATCACCTTAAATATTTTTAAATTACTGTTTTTCTTTATTTTACTTGTAACACCATTTAATGTATCGGCACTAGCAACAACCTCAGAATAATCTAGAGGTACAGCAACCCATTTGTCCTTAAAAGAATCGACTATTTTACTAAAGTTATTAGATATTGTGTCTACTTTCTTATTCATATGTGTATTATATTAAAATTAAAATTACTTAGCAAGTTTTATTTTTTATTCCTCCTCTTCATCCCCCACTACCCCAGAATTTAGCGACTCTATAATATCTGTTATTTCTCCTTCCATTATTTTTGGCAGATTGTGCCAAGATTTTTTGATGCGGTGGTCTGTCACTCGGTCTTGCGGGAAATTGTAGGTGCGGATTTTCTCACTTCTGTCCCCTGTGCCTATCTGGCTCTTGCGTTCGCCTGCGTACTTTCTCGCTTCTTCTTCTTCTTTTAAGAGTTGTAATTTAGCGGTCAAAATCATCATTGCTTTTTCTCTATTTGCGAGCTGACTGCGTTCGTTCGTAGAGCGAACATCGAGCCCTGTGGGTAAATGAATTATTCGCACAGCAGTCTCAACCTTGTTCACATTCTGCCCACCCTTCCCTCCAGAGCGAGAATATTCTAACTCGAATTCTGCAGGATTTATTTCAAAATTTACTTTTTTCTTTATCGGTAGCACGGCAACAGACGCAGTAGATGTATGCACTCGACCGTTTTTCTCTGTAGCGGGAATTCTCTGTACTCGGTGCACGCCTGTCTCCCCACGCATCATTTTATACACATTCTGATTCTCCTTGCCTTTTATTTCAAAACTCGCTTCTTTGTAGCCAGACAGATCGCTCTTTGACTCATAATTTGTCTTCCATTGCCAACCTTGGACTTCAGCAAAGCGCTCATACATATGGGCAAGCTCCCAAGCGAAAAGGGATGCCTCATCTCCGCCAGCACCGGCCCGCACTTCTAGCACTATTTCATTTGGCGATTCGTTATTTTTGTCTTCTTCAGCTTTATCTTTATCTAAAATATCTTGAATTTGCTTTTCTGTATTTTCACGCTGTTCTTGGATAAGTTTCAATTCTTGGGCCGCCATATCATGCAGACTATCGTCCCCGCCCATCATCTCTCGCACCTCCGCTTCTTCACGAGCTAGACGCTCCAAAATACCTGCCAAGTAGCTAGTGTTATGATTTTTTTTAAGTTCTTCCAAGTCCATGATTTATTGAGCTTTTAGAGAAGCAGCCTTGCGTTTATTGAATCTGTCTACGCGTCCAGCAGTGTCCATGAGTTTTTCATTTCCAGTATAAAAAGGGTGACATTGACTACAGATTTCCATATGTACCTCTCCCATCGTAGAACCAATCTCAAAAACTGCTCCACATGCGCAGGTTGCCTTTGCTTTTATATCGTATTTTGGGTGTATGTCTTTTTTCATAAGTTAAGTCAGAATAACACAAGATTAAATTGAAAGCAAACTCAAAAGTAAACTACTGGAGCAAATCTATGTCTGCTTGGATCCGAGTGGCATGTTTCATAACATTATTGCCATAAAAAGCATTTGTCTTTTTATTCCAATTACTTCCAGCATAATATTTGAGTGCTGCTGTTCGTTCTGCTGTATAGCCACCCTTACTTGCACCTAATTCTCCTAAATATATAGAAGAAGCCATGAATGCATGCTTTGGATCCCATGGATTCGGCATACCACTTATTCCGAGTCCGCTAGCTACTTTTTTGGCATAAAGTTCCCAAGTCGAAGGGATAAATTGTGATGGCCCCATGGCTCCACCCCAGCCACCACCGGACGGGCAAGAAAGTGGTGTGCCCTCACGAGGAATACCGAGGGCATCAGTGATCCGCTTGAAAGGCTCAATGTCTCGCTCTGGTTTCATTATATTTTCCCAGCTTTTAGACACGGGGTCAGTGGTGCGGTTACAAGTGCCAACATTTGCTCCAAGATTTGTTTCTTGGGTTAAGATTGCGAGAAGAAATGCGGGCCTCACACCTGTCTTCGCTCCAGCTGCCTTTGCATATTCAAACGCTGTACCAAAAGGAATAGCTTTTGTATCTCGAAGAGCAAAAAGTGCCGTACGAATTTTGTCTGCTTTTGCTTTTTTTTCTGCGGCTAATTTTTTGTAAGCTTCTTCTTGTTTTTGACTAATAGAGAGAAGTTGCTTCTTTTCAGATTCAGTCTTAACTACCTTTTTTTGAGTAGTTTCTAGTTCTATTTTTGCATCAGTCTCTGCATTTCTTTTTATTTCAAGTTCTTTTTTTTCAACTTCTGTTTCCGTTTTTACTCCTTTTATATCATCCACTGAAGTTTTGATGGCTTGCTTCAAAGAAGAATAAGACTCTATGTCAGAATAAAATGAAGACAGATTATTGTCTGAAAGAAGTAGGTGCACTAGATTTTCATTATCAAAATCATTTGTATTTCGCAGTAGCTGTGCCAAGGATTCATACTGACTATCAATTTTTTCTTCTAAAGATTCTATTTTTGAAGATTTTTCAGAAATAGAAACTTTCAAGCTTGCTATCACCAGAGCTCTACTTTTTATTTTTGTTTTCAAAGCATTGATCTGACTGGTCAGGTAATTCACATCCCCCTTTAGCGTTCCCGTATTTTTCTGTTGTTCCTTTTGTTTATTTAATAATTCAGTGAGTTCAGCTTCTATTTTTGTAAGCTCAACTTTACAATAATCCTTGTCTGCTTGAACCGAAGAGACTGTTAAATTTAAACAATCAAAAGCTCCGTATGTTTTCTGTACAGACGAATTTCCAAATATAAATATAACTACAAATAAAGCTATGGCGAATCGTTTGATCATAGCTTTATTGTAGCATAAAAAATGCTAAATTAGAAAAATTATTTATCTTCTGAGACAGGAGCTTCCTCTTCTTTCTTTCCTTTCTTTTCTACTTCAATAGCAGACAAATCCACAGGGGTCGCTACTGCTTCCACTTCTTCTTTTTGCTCTGCGATAGAAGCAACCACATCAGTCCCCTCGGTTACTAGAGTTACTCCTTTTGGTAGAACTATATCAGAAACGAGTATACCATCTTCTAGAGTATTCAACTTTGATATATCAACAGTCAAAACCTGAGGAAGATCTTTTGGTAGAGCTTCTATTTCTATCTCATGCAAAACTTTTACCAATACTCCAAGTCCAGACTTTACAGCACCAGATACACCAGTAAACTCAAGTGGAACAGAAACTGTAATGCTCTTGTTCATGTCGATCACGAGGAAGTCTATGTGCACAGGTTCACCAGTGATTGGGTGCACCTGAACTTCATGAATCATAACATCGAAATTCTTTGTACCGACTTCTATTTTTACTGCGGAAGACTCTCCTGCTTTCTGCCAAACTTTTTTGAATTCAACAACTGGAACAGAAATTGAGGTAGCATCATTACCCATGCCGTAAAACACTGCAGGAATTTCCCCTGTCTTTTTCAAAATGTCTCCCTTTACTCCTTTTTCTCTTGTTTTAGCTTTAATTGCAAACATAAAAACCATTATATATGAAAAACTTTGAAATGCAAGGCGTTTACATATTTACGCCATGACTGAAATGTGTATTTTAGACTTTGTGTACCGTCGTATGCTCCTTATATATATGAGATAATATAAATTCTTTAGAGCCTTGGCCATCTTCTATGGGGACTTTTTTGCCAGGGTTCAAAATATATTTTAGATCAAAGATGTTTTTTATTTCTTTAAATATTTCTATTATTTTCTCACCGTACATTTTTTGTAAGAATGGCGTACGGATAATGCCGTCATTGTGCTCTGCTGTGATAGAGCCTTCGTATTTCAAAACCAAGTCATATACCTTTTCTGATAGCTCCATAATTATCTGCCCCATATCAGGCCTAGAGAAATTCATGAGCGGTATGATGTGAAAATTTCCATCTCCTGCATGCCCTGCGATAGTATAAGTCAGATCATATTTTCTCAAGATCTCATTCAACTGGGGAATAAACTTCGGCAAGAATTCCGGACGAACTATGATGTCATCTATGAATGGCGCAGTGTGCTTGCCGGCTACATGCTTGCGAAGTAATGCAAAACTCTCCCGTCTAATGTCCCAATATTTATTTGATTCAGCAGTAGAATGTGTGATATGAACTTTTAGGTTAAAATGTTTTATTTTTTCTTGCAGGGCTTTGCATTTTATCTGCACTTCGAGATTATTTTCTCCGGCAAATTCAGCCAGAAGAATAAGCTTAGGGAATCCTCCCGTAATCGTCATCCCGAGTTCTGGTAAGAAGCTCCACATAAATTTTATCATGCCTATAAACCCTTTATTTTTCAAAAAATCTGGGAAAAACCTGACAGCGAGCTTCATAGTCTTGTCATCATAAGCTTCCAACGTCTCTGGATTTAATTCCAAAATCTCATCTACGAGATTCCCAAGTGGTGCCAGGTCATTCATAAATACTGCTACAAGTTTTGAGTACTTTGGATTTGGCACTAATTTAAAAGTAATTTCTGTCGCTATGCCAAGTGTGCCCTGAGAGCCGACGAGAAGTTTGTTTAAATCAAAATACGCAGGATGTGAAAAATCCTGATCGGCGTAGGTCCCACCCGGTACTCCGGGAAGGGTAAAGACGGCAGAATTTTTCACATCCTGCGTATTTACTCCCATCACGTTCCATACATAATACCCAGCAGAATTTTTGTGTACTTTTGGCTTGGCATTTTTTATTTCTTCTTGGTTATTTTGTATAAGCTCATAAATATTTTTATAAATATTTCCCTCAAAATCATTCTGAGATATTTTTTTGTTCAATTCTTCTTCCGTCAGTGGCTTCACCACATATTCATTCCCGTCTCCGAAAACTACTTTTGATTCCAAGATATAATTGTCAGTTTTGCCGTATTTGAGTGTTCGCTCTCCGGCAGAATTATTTCCATACATACCACCCATAGCATTTAAACTTTTCGATGCAGTATAACAAGGCAAAATCATTCCTTTAGATAAAGTTATTTTTTCAAAATCTCTATAAAACATACCAGGTTCAACCGTGATTGTGTTTTCCTCTCCCCCTTGATAAGGGGGAGTGCCCGAAGGGCGAGGGGGTAATTTTGAATCACCACCCCCTACCCCCTCCTCCACAAGGAGGGGAGAAAATGCAATCAACTTATTCATGTACCTCGTAAAATCCAAGATAATAGATTCACCTATAGCACCGCCTGACATATCCGTCCCTGCACATCTACAAGTAATAGATAATTGTGGTAGGTCTTGCCTACCGCAATTTTCACTGACCCACTTTACTAAACTTTTCACATCTTCTGTATCTTTTGGAAAAAGCACCAACTGTGGTCGAATTTCAAAAATACTCGCATCCCTAGAATACTTTGAGAGAGTCTCTTCCCCATCTTCCACATCCCCTTTAAAAAATTTTTGTATTTCTTGTTTTAAATCTTTTTTTAAAATTTCTTCCATAAATTATTTTATTTCATTAAAAAGTCTCAAGCGTGCTTCTACTACTTCCTCTATTGCTTGTACTGCTCCTGTTAAAATTTTCGCCGGAGTAATCTCGCTCGGGTTAGCTTCGATGAATTTCTCCACGGCTTCTTTATAAGCTAGACGAATTTCACTGTTTATATGCACGATAGAAATGCCAGCTTTTATCGCATTGACAAAATCTTCATCTCGTAGTCCTGACCCACCGTGAAGCACCAGCGGAATACCTACAGTTTTTCTTATTTCTTTTACTAACTCTGCATTTATGTGTGGCTTACCAGACTTGATAAGCCCGTGAATAGAGCCCACAGATGGAGCAAGCAAGTCTATACCTGTCTCTTCTACAAATTTTTTTGCTTCATCTGGATTTGTGAGTATGCCCGCACCTTCTGGAATACTATCTTTCATATCTGAACCAGAACCTATGTATCCCATCTCTGCTTCTACCAATATATCCCTGCCTGTATTTTTCATGACTTTATGGGCATACTCTACACACTGCTTTGTCACTGCCACATTTTCTTCGTATGGCAATTTTGCTGCGTCTATAATCACCGCATCAAATCCTGCATCTATACAAGCCTTTACAGAATTGAAACTGGCATGATGATCTGCATTTAGAAAAATTGGATAATCGTCCCGTTCTCTTATGGTATGAACCAAAGCTACTGCTTCCTCTCTGCCCAAAAATTTCTCTTCTCCTTCTGAAAGTCCAATGATCACCGGAAGGTTTAATTTTTTAGCAGCATTATATATACCATGTAATGCTTCTAAATTTGAAATATTAAAATGCCCTATCGCTACTCCCTTCTCATTTGCTTCTTTTATATATTGTCTTAGTGTTTTCATTAGTATAATAATAACATTGATTTATATTTTGCTATAATAAAATCACAATTGCTTCGGCACTCCTCCGTTTCGGCGGAGGTAAAAATTTATTTTATCAACTCTTTTAATAATTTAATTACCACCTGTGGATTGGCAGAGCCATTTGTTTCTTTTATTATTTTACCCACTAGGGACATAAGAGCATTTTCTTTACCGCCTTTGTATGTAGCCACTACTTGCTGATTTTCTGCAAGTATTTTTTCTACTATACCTTTTAGTTCGCCTTCATCATTTTTTTGTAACAAATTTTTCTCTGTTGCTATTTTTAATGGAGACGCATCATCTATCACTATCATCGCAAGTATGTCCTTTGTAGCGCGAGAAGAGATTTTATTTTCTGTAACCAAATTTATAAGCTCGGCAAAATTCGTCGCAGCCAGAGGCCTTGCCTCTGGCTGGAACTTCTTTATACCCAAATAATCTGATGTGATATAATTTGATGCTGTTTTAATTTTTTCACTCCCACCCCCTCGTCCTTCGGACACTCCCCCTCTGGCAGGGGGAGAAAACAAAAGATTTGCAACTTCTTCAAACCATTTTGCAAGCTCTTTATCATTTATATAAATTTCTATATCTTCATCTTTTATTCCAAAATCATTCTTATATCGCACGCGCTTTTGCATGGGCAACTCAGGTAACTCTTGCTTCACTTTTTCCAAATCAAACGCTTCATGAAGTTTCATCTTTGGTAGGTCTGGGTCTGGGAAGTATCTGTAGTCTTCACTGGATTCCTTTTTACGCTGAGACACAGTCCTCTGCTTTGCTTCATCGAAGCCACGAGTTTCTTTTACTATTTCACTCTCTTTGCCTTCTTCAAAAAGTTCTATCATTCGCTCTACTTCATATTTGATAGCTTTTTCTACGCTCTTGAAAGAGTTTAAATTTTTTACTTCCACATAGGCAGTCCATTTCTTATCTTTATCAGGTGAGACAGATACATTTGCTTCCACTCGCATCTCCCCTTTTTCCATATTCGCTTCTGAGGCATCTATATACTGCAGGAGGAGCTGATATTCTTTTGCAAAATTACTCGCAACTTTTGCTGCCTCCTCACTCGTCTCAAAAGTATGCGCCTCGGTCACAAGCTCCATCAGTGGCACGCCAGCACGATTGAAGTCAATGAGTGAATACTCGTCCTGAATTTCCGGGTGTCCAACACCCGACAGGTGTTTGTTATTCGCTGTATCTTCCTCTAAGTGAATACGAGTGATATCCATACCAGCTAGTTTGCCACCTTTTACTATTGGGTATTTATATTGAGAAATCTGGTACCCTTTTGGGATGTCGGGATAAAAATAATTCTTTCTATCAAATTCTGAAAAATCTGCAATCTCTGCACCGATAGCCAGACCAACTCTTATCACATTCTCAACTGCTTTTTTATTTATTACAGGCAATGCCCCAGGGTGCGCCATGCACACAGGGCAGATATTTGTATTTGGTTTTGTTTCATCAGGGTTATTTCTACAACTACAAAACATCTTTGTAGTTGTCTTCAATTCTGCGTGTATTTCAAGCCCGATGGTGGTGTAATATTTTTCAGAATTTTTTTCTTGCATATATTTATATTATATATGTATTTACGCTTTTTTTAAAATTTTTATGAGTGCATCTCCAAAAGTTTTTACAGAGGCATCGTCAAAAAGTGAGATGGTGAAGACTTTTTTATCAAGCTTTTCAAAAGCTTTTATTTGTTTTGCTATTATTTTTTTATCTTCTTTTTTATCTCCTATTACATCTATTTTTGTCAGAACTATTATTTCTTCTTTTGAAGCAAGCCCATCTGTTCCTAGACCCAACTTTTTATCATACTTTTCTAATTCTTTTCGAATTTCTTTGTATCGCTTCAGCATATCACCAGACTCTTCAAAAGACACTAGGTGGGCGAGTATTTTTGTCCGTTTGACATGACGCAAGAACTTTACTCCGAGACCCTTGCCTTCGGACGCTCCTTCGATTAGTCCCGGAATGTCTGCAATAATGTATTTATAAAAATCTCCGAGGTTTGGATCAAGTGTGGTAAATGCATAGTCAGCCACTTTTGCTTGTGCATTTGTCAGAGAATTGAGAAGTGAAGATTTTCCAGCATTTGGAAGCCCTATCAGTCCCAAATCCGCAAAGATTTCTACTTCAATATAAAAGTTTGCATGTTCTCCTTCTTGGCCTGGATTGGACTCCATCGGAGTAGTATTTGTAGAACCCTTGAAGTGTTCATTGCCAAATCCTCCGTAGCCACCCCTTAGGAGCATGATCTTTTGCCCTTCTTCTAACAAGAAAAATTTCTCACCGCTTTCTGAATTTGTGATAACAGAACCGATGGGTAAATCTAATACAAAATCTTCTCCGCTCTTGCCGTGAAAACTCTTGTTTCCGCCGTCTTCTCCCCGCTCTGCTATGAATTTCTTCTTCGCTTTGTATTTTGAAAGTATATTTATGTCTCGGACTGCTTGCACATAGAAATCCCCACCCCTGCCTGCATCTCCGCCTGCGGGGCCACCCTTTGGGATAAATTTTTCTTGACGCCAGCGTACTACTCCGTCTCCACCACGGCCTGCTTCTGCGTATATCGTTATTTCATCGATGAATGCCATGCATAGAGTCTAACTCTTTAATGCTAATTCTGCTAATTTCATTGCCCCCTCTTTTGATTTTACTGTGAGGAGGAACCCGCTCTTGTGGCAAAATATAGCGTCCGACACTCCTGTCACATCTCCAAATTTTGGATCGTTATTCATGAACCCCCGCCAGCTTTCAGGAAAATACTTTCTGCTTTCCAATGTATCGGGACTTTTTGTTATAGCCTCTACTTTCCAATTGTCTGTATGAGCACTCTCGTATACTACATAAATAGGCTCTGGAAAACAAGAAAGGGTCTTTTGATATAAGTATCTAGGAAAACCAGATTTTGGTAGTTCTATGATTTGTTTGTTTGCTGAATTTTTGTATGCTTCTACTATGAGCTGCCTGCCTGCACTATCTGCCTTTGCCACTTCTATTTCTCTTCGCAATACTTTAGCCACAGACCTGACTTGAACTCTAAAAATATTATCAGTCTCGGATTCGTCTTCTTGCCAAGTAGGGGTAAATATCAGAAACGGCTGATCTCCGCCATAGGGCACTATATTATCAAATTTTGGAGTTACTATATCCACACCATTGTCTATAGAGTCTATCGGTGCAACTATTTTCCTGTCTATCATATTAAAAACTTCTTCATCTCCATCACACAAATCCAGTCCGAAATTTTTCCACACGAGACCAAATGACGCATACAGAATTCCATTGTCCCTCTCACCTGCCCCACCCCGCTGATGATGGTCAAATTTATTTAACTCTGGAACATACATACCACCTACATCAAAAACATAATCACCTTGTTTTAAAACTTCTTCATCTCGAGTACGAATGATCTCAAACTTTTTCCCCTGATCTTCGAGCATAATGACCAGAACTGCACAAGCAAAAAGATCATCAGAGTGAAATGACCCATTGTGTGTGACGAGTTTATGAACTTTTTGTTTTTTAATTCTGCTTATCATAAAATTCTTCAAAAACTCTGTAAATAAATGCAAATAATTTATCTAAAATCAAAAATCCTATTATCAGGATAAATACAACCAATAAGAACCTCCACACTTCACGAGTTACATTAAGTGCAGTATAACCGAAAAAGTATCCGAGCGACAGTAGCAGTGGTGCCCAGATAGCAGTGGAGATAAATTCTGCTTTTATATATGTCTTGTAATTTATTTTCTTAAAACCAGAAAAGATAATAACAAGATGATTTACCCCCATGATAAATTTTGAAATAAATATAGACCAAAAAGGTTTGTGACTAAAGTTCGGCATGACATCGGTTACCCTGTGTTCTAAATATTTTACAAATTTTGTATCCCGCCATTTTTTATGTATAACTTTACCTATATAATATCCGAGCAGACTTTTAGATATTCCACCGCAAAAAACAAAAAGCAAAGCGAAACCAAAATCCAACCCTCCGAGGTATGTCAACACTCCAGTAGTGAGCAGTATAAACTCCCCTTCAAATATGAGCCCTAGAAAAATAACAAAATAAGCCAAAATTTGATGATGCTCTACCAAGCCAGTTATGAGTTTTACAGTGTGCATATTAGAAAAGAGAATCTATTACTTGTTTTACTACAGCTCCGTCGGCTTTGCCTTTTAGTTCCTTCATTGTCTCTGCCATCAGGATTCCTTTCCCTGTAGCATCTATCACTCCCAATTCTTCTTTTTTAGCTTTGACTATTTTCTCTACTTCTTCCCGCTCCATGAGTTTTGGTAAATATGTCTCGAGTATCGCAAGCTGTGCCGATTCTTCTTTCACCAAGTCTTCTCTGTTGCCTTTTTTAAATTGCTCTATAGAATCTTTTCTCTGTTTTGCTAACCGAGTGATCACAACCAGTGCTTCTTCGTCAGTCAATAGTTCATTTGGCTTTCTGCCTTTGGCCACCAGTTCATTCATAAATGAAGCAGACATGCCACGCAAGACTTCCAAGCGAACTGTGTCCCTTGCTATCATGGCTTCTTTTATACTGTTTTTTATTTTTTCGTGTAACATACAGAAATTATACCAAAAAAATCTTTGCAGGTATAGTTTTTGAGAAGCATTAAAGATTTTACTATTTCTTGCCTTAAAATATGTTAGAATACAAAGATGAAGAAAATTATATTTTTTGATACTGAGACCACAGGAAATACTGAAAAAGATTTCTTGTGTCAGATAGCATACAAGGGAGCAGGAGAAAATACCGATGAAAATTTTTCTGCTATGTATAAACCCCCTTTCAAAGTCCCCCCGGAAGCTTCTGCTGTGCACCATATCTCAAACAAAATGCTCGAAGGCAAGCCTGCTTTTGGCGAGACTCCAGATAAAGAAAAAATAAAAAGTCTTTTTGAAGACGCAAATACTGTAGTCGTGGCACACAATGCGCCTTTTGACCTGATGATAATAAAAAAAGAAGATATAATCCCCGCAAACTTTATCTGTACACTCCGAGTCGTCAGATTTCTAGATCCAGAGGAAAAAATTGATCGCTATAATTTACAGTATCTGAGATATCTGCTCGAGATAGAAATAGACGCTCAGGCGCATGATGCACTAGGAGATGTGATGGTGCTTGAAAAGCTCTTTGAAAGACTAAAAAACAAAATAATGGAGCATGATAGCAAAAGTGAACACGAGGCAATAGATGAAATGATAAAAATTTCTTCCCATCCATCACTTTTCAAGAAATTCAAATTCGGCAAACATAATGGCAAATTTATAGAAGAAGTGGCTCGTGTGGATCGTGGCTACCTAGAATGGCTCCTCTCCCAAAAACTCGACGGTGACGAAATAGACGAAGATTGGATTTATACGCTAAAGCATTATTTAGGGAAATAAAAACATAGTTATTTTAAAACAAATTACCTAACTTTTACGACCGTCAGAATTAGGTAAATTAAATTTTTTACGTAAGGACCAATCATTTTCAAGTTTTTCTACTATCATATATAAAATCTCACTACCTATTTTAAAATCTGCCTTAAGTAATGAGACCAAGTCCTCGCAATCATATGGATAAACCCAAACGCTATTTTGCAATCTAATAAAGCCAATCTGCGAAAGCGTAACCCTCAAAAGTGCTCTTATTCTCTTTTTGCTTTCCTTTATATCAAATATCACCACTCTCCAACGACCATCCCATTTCTTTGGAATTTTTAATTTAAAATTATGTCTATCCAAGAAATCCAACTTCGACTCCCCTTTTTGTGTTATCCTTGCAACTCTTTTCCCATTTACTTCTATTATTTCAATAAGCCCTTTCTCTCTGAGTCGTACAAAAGAACTATTGATAGAATATTTTAAATTCTTTTTTCTTTTTATTCCTTTTTCTATTTGTTTTATAACTGATAAAACATTTGGTGCTACTACCATCACACCAAGTATCCCAGCTGCAAAAATAGTATTTAAAATTATTTTCTGAATATTTTTGCGTTTATCTTTAATTTTTATTTCTTTCTCCAAAATTCCCATATCATTATTATACACTACCAAAAACAAATTACCTAACTTTTACGACCGTTTTGATTAGGTAATCGAGAAATAAAGTGTAATTTTATGTAAAATGCTATAATAAAAATATGCAAACTATTTTATTTATAATTATTGGGATTGTGGGAGGGGTGGTTATAGCTTACTTTTTGTTTAGTAGAAAAGGGGCAGGAAATTCACAAAACGATCAAGAGAACATAGGCCTCAATCTTATCCTCACCCAAATCAATGAGCTGTCTAGAACAGTGGATAATAAGATTGGCGAAAGTCACAAGCAAGTAAATGAAAGCTTGAAATTTCATTCCAGTGAATCTAATAAAATAATCAGAGATGTGACAGAGAGGCTGACTAGGCTAGATGAGACAAACAAACAAGTCATCTCCTTTGCAGACCAGCTTCAGAGCCTGGAGAATATTTTAAAGAATCCGAAACAGCGTGGAATACTTGGAGAGTATTATCTAGAGACTGTGCTCAAAAATGTCCTCCCTCCGGGGAGCTACCAAATGCAATATCCTTTTGCCGATGGTACTATCGTGGATGCAGTAGTATTTGTAAAAGATAAAATAATACCCATAGATTCAAAATTCTCTTTAGAAAATTATAACAAGATGATAGAAGCAGTAGATAGCGCAGAGAAAAAAAGACTAGAAGTAGTATTTGTGAACGACTTAAAAAACAGAATAGTAGAAACTGCAAAATACGTGCAACCAGCGCAAGGCACTACAGACTTCGCATTTATGTTTATACCTCATGAGGCTATTTATTATGATTTGATTACAAATAAAATTGGAGGCAAGATGGGAAGTCAGAAAGACGATGAAAATGATAACTTAATCCAGCGTGCTGCGGGTAAATACAAAGTCATCATCACCTCCCCCACTTCCTTTCTCGCATATTTACAAACTGTTCTCCAAGGCCTCAAAGCCTTGCAGATAGAAGAATCTGCAAAAGAAATAATAAAGAGAGTAGAAGAGCTGGGCAAACATCTAAAGTCTTATGATGAATACCACAACAAGCTCGGTGCATCACTCTCTACTGTCGTAAATCATTACAATTCCTCAAACAAAGAACTCAAAAAGATAGACAAAGATGTGCTCCGCATAGCCGGCTCTTCACCAGAATTAAATTTGCTTGAAGTTATAAAACCGGAATTAGACAGCTAGACAAATTTCTATTTTTTTATAAAAATGCTATATTTTATACACAGATATTTATTGGCTCTATCGTCTAACGGTTAGGACGAATCCTTCTCAAGGATTAAATCGCGGTTCGATTCCGCGTAGAGTCACAGCGTTTTATTTCTTATCCAGCCACTCTTTGTCTTGACGGACGAGTAGATCGTGCTTATTTTCTTGATCTTCTAGTATAGCCTCTACTGCCCGCTCCATACGCATACCCTGGGAACCCTTAAACAAAACAATATCCCCTTTTTTAATAAAAGTTTTTACCCACTCTCCTGCCTCAACCGAAGTCATAAATTCAAAAATATTTTCGTCATCAAAGCCTGCCTCCAATGCACCAGCTTTGATAGCTTTTGCACGAGCTCCGACTACTGCGAGCACATCTATATTTTCTCTTGCCAATTTGCCTATATTTTTATGTGCTTCTTCGGTATATTTGCCTAGTTCTAACATATCTCCTAGTATTGCTATCTTTCTGTTCTTCAATTTTGATTCTTTATTTATAACTCCTATAGTCTTGAGAGCAGACTCGCAAGCAAACGGCGAAGAATTGTAAGTATCATCTATGATAAGAGTATTTTTTATTCCAGTTAGGAGCCTCATCCTGCCAGGAGGGACTTTGTAATTTTTCAACGAATTTATAGCTTGAATCATGTTTAGCTTTAGATTATGAGCGAGCGCAAGCGCAGCGAGCGCAGCATACACATGATTTCTGCCAAACACTCCTTCTATCACCACCGGCAGACTACTACCGTCTTCATCTATACGAAACATTATACCCTGAGGGATACTCTTGCTTCTGGTTTTATTTTCGTCTTCTTTTACATACAAGATACTCTCCTCGGAAGCCAAGAAGTCAGAATCTTTTTGAAAACCATAAGTAACTGTTATATTTTTTGTTTTACTTTTCATACTCAACACCACTTCATCATCTGCATTCAAGATAAGCAATCCAGCCCCGCCTGCATCAGCTATGTCTGAAGCATTGCGGGCAGGTTTTTTCAAAGTTTTTATAAGTCCGCTTTTTTCTTCTATCAAATGTTTGCGTGAACTAAAGAATTCTATATGTGCTGGAGTTTCACCTATCGCTGTCATGATAACAGCATCTGTTGAAAGCCACGAAGCAGTTTCCTGCATATCTCCTGGTTTGCCCACTCCTACTTCTAGTATCAGCCACTCGGGGTATTTGTGTGGCCAGATGACAAGCCATAATCCTTTTAAAATGTTTTTTAGCCACATAGTCGGACTATTCCAAGCATTTGGAACTCCGAGTATAGTGAGTGGCAATCCTATTTGACTATTGTAGCTCTTTTCACTTTTACGAACATAAGCAAACTCTGATAGGACAGCATACACTGCGTCTTTTGTAGAAGTCTTGCCCACAGATCCAGTGATAGCCACTACTTTGGGCTTGTATTTATTGAGTACTAATCGTGACTCTAATTGTAAAATATAAATTATTATTTTTTTAAAAAAAATTTTCATATTTAAATTCGTAATTTTTAATTCGTAATTATGTTATCTATCCGGTGGAACTTCATAATAATTGAGCAGAAATTTAGTAATATTTAAAAATGGATCTGCCCAAGTAACAGAAGCATAAGGTACGCCTTTTGGATTTACTGCATACAAGAAAACTATAAATTTAGGGTCATAGGCAGGGAAATATCCGAAAAACGAATGTGTGTGCCTGTCTTCATAATACCCTCCTCCTACATTGTCTGCAACCTGTGCCGTACCTGTCTTTACAGCTACGCTATGGTGTTCAAATTTTGCAAGTCCACCTTTCAGGGATTTATCCATCACAGTTACGAGCATTCGAGTTATTTCTTCTGCGGTTTGTTCACTTATTTTTGTTTTAGATGTAGGATAAATTATTTTTTCTTCTTTGCCACTTTGGTATTTTATTCTATCTACTACATGAGGCACAACCAAGTTCCCCCCATTTGAAAGTGAAGCAAGTGCCCGCACCATCTCTATAGGAGTGAGTGCTATACCCTGACCAAAGGCAACATTTGCGTATTCTATCTCGCGTTTATTATTTAAATTTGCTGTGAGGTTTGACACCAATCCACTCGTCTCATTTGGCAAATCTATGCCAGTTTTTTCTTTGATACCGTACGACAACATATAATCATGCATATTTTTTTTTCCTAACTGTTGATAGACATATACCATACCTGTGTTTAGAGATTGACTGAGTACATCCTGCATAGTTGTCCCCGGACCACGATCTTTTTTGTCAAAATTAAAAATTTCTTTTTTCTCTATCATTACAGAACCAGTGTCATTGTAGCTCGTATTTGCATTCACCACACCGGTGTCTAGTGCCGCCGCCATCACTAGAGGCTTTACCACAGAACCAAATTCAAGCACATTTTCTATCATGGGGTTAGAAAAACTAGAAGCATCTTTTACTTTTGAAAAATTATTTAAATCAAAATCCGGCTTGCTGGAAATAGCGTAGATAGAGCCATCCATAGGATTTATGATTATCCCCCCTATCGCATCTGCTTGATATTTTTCTCTCACTAGTTCCAATTCATTTTCTAAAAAGTTTTCTACATTGGGCTCTATGGTGGTGATAATATCTCCCTTCTTTATTTCTTTTTCAAACAAACTTTTATTTAAATTGGAAAACACTTCTGCAAAGAAATTTACATACGGATTGTCTTTGTCTCGTGACAGAACATTCTCATACTCTCTCTCTATGCCGTAGCGCCCCCCGAGTTCATCACCCTCGTAAGCCACAAATCCCAAAGTGTGCGAAGCCAAATTTCCCCCTGGATAAAAACGCCATTTTTCTTCTGATATTTTTACTCCAGAAATTTTTAAGGCTCCCACTTTGTCTGCTTGCTCTTTGGTTATTTTATTTATTATCTCTTCATAGGGGTCTTTTTTCTTGCCTGCTTTTATCAAAAATTCATCTCTATCTATCTCTATGATTGTAGATAGTTTTTCATATGCTTCTATGTCATTTACTATCTGACTCGGATCTATAGTGACTTTAAAACCTACTGCCTGCATTGCAGCAGAAACTAACTCACCATCTTTGCGTTCGAAAAATATTGACCCTCGTTCCGAGATGTTTGAAGAGGGGGTCACATATTGACGATTTGCAATACTAGAATAACTCTTGCCATGCACCACAGAAACTAAAAAAAGTTTACTTATCAAAATAAAAGCAAAAAAAAGCAAGCACAAAGAGAAAATTTTGGTTCTACTTGTAAAGTTAGAATTATTAGATTTCATTTTTCGCTAATTTTACAGTATTAGAATTCAAACCAAGCGGTTTTCGTGTAGCAAAATCTGGCTTAATTTCATTAAATCCGAAAGTAGCAGATAAATTTAGATCAATAGAACTTGATATATTTATATATTGTAATTCTAAATTAGCAACTTCATTTGATATAACACGAGAATGAGCTTCTAGGGTTCTGCGTTCTATGATGTTTAGTACCATATTACTCAATATCAGAAGATAAAAGAGTGCTAGTCCACCCAAAGATACAAGTAAAATATTTAGTATGCGTTTTTTTACATCATTGTTGTCTATAATATTCACATTACTTGCATAACTCTTCATTTTTAATTTTATTTCGTTCATATTTTCTCTATTATTCTTAATTTTGCACTCCTTGATCTATTATTTGTTTTCAATTCTTCACTTCCTGCTGTTATTATTTTCTTATTTATTAATTTTGCCTTGCCTTCTACTACTTTCTTTTTATAAAAATTCTTTACTATCCGGTCTTCGAGACTGTGGAATGATATGACTGACAGCCTGCCTCCGCTTTTTAAAATATCAAACCCTCCACTTAGCCCAGACTCTAGAGTATTCAATTCATCATTTACTGCCATACGCAATGCCTGAAAAGTCTTTGTAGCCGGATTTATCTTGCCTTTTTGAAACTTTTTTGGCACTGCATTTTTTATAATCTCTACGAGTTCAAAAGTAGTTTTTATCTCTTTTGCCTTCCTCGCTTCTACTATCCGCCTTGCTATTCTTCTACTAAACCTCTCCTCACCATAACCATATATAATATTTGCTATATTTTCTTCGCTCCAATTATTTACTATATCTTGTGCCGTTAAATCTGAAGATGTTGGATTTGCTTTCATAGTCATAAACAACGGCTCATCTTTCATGAAAGTAAATCCCCTACCAGAATTCTCTAATTGATCAGAACTGAGTCCCAAATCAAGTAATACTCCATCTACTTCGGGTGTTGGACACCTGGAATCTCGGTGTCCAACACCCGAAGTTTCCACAATTTCTTTTATGTCTCGAAAATTTCCATTTACAAAAGTAATCCTGTCTTCCAACCCTACAAATTTATCTTTTGCCTTTTCCCATGCACTCTTGTCTTGATCTATACCGATGACTTTTACATTTTGGTAATTTTTTAATATCTCACTACTGTGTCCCCCTCCGCCAAATGTACCGTCTATTACTACAAGATTATTTCCAGAAGCAAGGCTTTGGGGATTTTTCTTAAGATTCAGCCCGTCTATACTTTCTTTTAAAAGAACACTTGTGTGTACTGTCTTCTGTTCTGTCTTCATACCTAATTCGCACTCCCCAATTTTTCTGCTAATTCGCCAGATTCTTTTTCTATCTTTTCTTTGTAAACCTCCCAAACCTTTTCATTCCACACTTCTACCCTGTCTTCTACGCCCACTACCACTGCAGAATTCTTCAGATTTATCCTCTCTTTCAAGAATGTCGGTATTAAAATTCTACCAATACTGTCTAGCTCCACTTCTGCTGCACGACCAAACATGAATCTGTTGAAACTTCTCTTATCTCTCGAGAGAAATGACAAGTCTGACTCTGAATTTGAAAGTTTCTTTGAAACCTTTGCCCATTCTTTGATTGTGAAAATAAACAAACACTGGTCGAGCCCTGGAGTAATTATTATTTTCTTGCCGAGTTCCTTGCGGAACTTTGCAGGCAAAGACATTCTGTTCTTTTCATCTATGGTGTGTATGTATTCGCCGATCAACATATGATTAAAATAATTATTACTAAAGCTACACAAAAACTCTTCTTCCCACTTTTTCCCACTTGCCTTACATTCTACTCCACTCTCTCTCACATAGCAAACAAGATAAAAATAGCCACCTGTGGATAACTAAATACGACAAATAACCTCATCCCCAGCCCTTCTCCTGGGAAAAGGAATAAGGAGAATAAGGAATAAGGGAATAAGGGGAATAAGGGGACAGCCACCATTCTTTTCTATCATCTATCTTTCCTTGGGAAATAAGGGGACAGCCACCATTCTTTTCTATCATCTATCTTTCCTTGGTCTTCCTTGGGATCTTAGGGTTGATTCAAGTTTGTATTTCAATACCATATTATCCACCCATTTTTCTTTACCATATGGAACACCTTTTTTTACTGAAACACGAATATTTTTCAATAAATCTTCATCTTCAGAAATATTAATCCATTTAATATAATTATCTGGAAGATCAAAAGATTTTTGATCAAGTAATTTATGTTGCTCAAGTTTTCCACTGATACGCAGCCAAGCACTACCCCACTTCCAATCCTCACAAAGTTTAGAGAGCTTAGCTCGCACTGGATTACGCTCAACATATTTAATAATCGCTGAAAGATAATTTTCTTTATCTACGAGAAAAGATTTGTAGCGACCTTGATACAAATGCCCACTACCATTTGTATTTGTGAGTGCGTGCACTTTTCTGGTATGAGAATTACTCAATCGATGCATAAATAAACCCATATCCCCGTCATTTTTAGGATATAGGACTAAATGAAAATGATTTGGCATCAAACAATAGGCTAATATACGCATATGAAAAAGTTCTTTTGTTTCAAAAAGTAATTCTTCAAATAGTTCATAATCTTCATCTTTGTTAAATATCTGAAGACAACCGTTTGCACGATTGATTACATGATAAATTTCTCCTCCTACGTCAACTCTTGCATTGCGTGGCATGATTTTATTTTATCATTTTGTGTTTTTAAAAACAATGGTGGCTGTCCCCTTTTATCCCAAAGACCAATACCTGCTGAAATCACTAGGATTGAAAATCATCCAATTGATAACTGTTCCACCTGTGATACAAAACTAACTAGGAAAAAGATCGTCATCTACTATGAGGAAGACATAGTCCTCGATAATCAAAAGGAAGCAATCAAGCATACTGTTGAGCAGGGTTACTGCGAAAAATGTAACAAATGGAGAAGTGCAATATCTTTACCATCAATTCGATGCATCATCGGAGTAAAGCTCAGGAAATATATCTGCTACCTTTCCATCATTCTTAGACTTTCATACCAACAAATTGAAGACAATATCAAAGACATCTATCAAATCAATATCTCACAAGGCGAAATACAGAAAATACTTGAAAAGGAAGCAAATAGCTTACGACCTGAATATGAAAGGCTGAAAGTGAGAATCCAGAAACAATTTGCTCAACATTACGATGAAACCACATGGAAAGTAACTAAAGGAGTACAAGGCAACTATGCCTG